>NZ_LSMM01000049.1:0-121735 GCF_001566815.1 Marinobacter sp. Hex_13 | reverse complement strand
GTGGCGCAAGGCGCCCACGCCACTGCAACAACAGAATGACAGCCTTGTTATCGTGCTGGACCTGTCGCTGTCAATGCTTGCCACCGATGTAACGCCCGACCGCCTGACTGTGGCCAAGCGCAAGATTCGCGATATTCTGAAAGCACGGGAGGGAAGCCTGACCGCCCTGGTGGTCTATGCCGCGGACGCTCATGCGGTCACACCGCTGACGGATGACAGCAATACCATCGAGGGCATGCTGGAGGTACTCGAACCGGTGATCATGCCAGCTGCAGGAAACCGAACCGATCTCGGCATACAACGTGGCCTTGACCTGCTGGAACAGGGCGCCCCGGGGACGGGGCGACTGTTACTGATTGCAGACAATGTGGACGAGCGTTACCTTCCTCGCATCAGCGATACCCTGACGGGCAGTCGGTTCGCGCTCAGCACCCTGACCGTTGGTACGTCAGAGGGTGGTCCAATACCGCTGGCACGCCAAGGATTCATTCGTGATGGCGGCGACATCGTGATTACCCGTGCGGACCCCGCAGGCATGGCGGAACTGGCGAAAAGCAATGGTGGAGACAGCCATAGCCTGACCATTACGGACGAGGACATCCGCAGCCTGGAGCTGCGCCCCATTGACTCGGACAACTGGCAAGACAGCGAGCGCGACCTGACGGTCAACCGCTGGCAGGATGATGGCTACTGGCTATTGTGGCTGGCCGCGCCACTGGCATTGCTCGGCTGGCGTCGCGGTGCCATGGTGGCGGTACTGCTAACACTTTTGCCCCTCACCCCACGTCCCGCAATGGCCATGGACTGGGACGCCCTTTGGTCCCGGGAGGATCAGCGTGCGCCCGCGCTGATCGAAGAAGACCCGGAACAGGCAGCCAGGATTCTCGACAATCCGCAGTGGCGTGGTAGTGCACTCTATCGCTCAGGTGACTATGAGTCCGCAGCGGGCGCGTTCGCCAGCGAAGACACACCCAGGGCAAGCTACAACCGCGGCAACGCCCTGGCCCGTGCCGGCAAGCTGGAAGAAGCCCTCGAGGCCTACGAGAATGTGCTGGCGAAGCAACCTGGACATGAAGACGCCTTGTTCAACCGTGACCTGGTGAAACAGCTGCTGGAGCAGCAACAGAACCAATCCAGCGGGGACGGCAGTGAATCGTCAGATCAGGACGGCAATCAACAGCAGCAGGGTAACCAGCAGAACTCACAGAATGGGTCGGATACTCAGAACCAGGACGGCGACCCGTCAGATCAGGCCGGGCAGAACCAGCCGGATAATCAACACAATGGACAGCAAAAGAACGAGCCAGAGGATAGCCAACAGAACGGCCAAAGCGACCAACAGGAAAAGCAGGAGGAGAGCGCTCAACAACGCCAGCGTGATGCCGACGCTTCAGAGAGCGACGGACAAACATCCAGGGCACCGGCGGAGCTTGATACTTCCCCGCTGACCCAGGGACAGGAACAATGGCTCCGGCGCGTGCCCGATAATCCGGGCGGACTGTTGAGGCGCAAATTCCTGCAACAATACCAGGAACGAGAAACACCATCTGACGAGGGCGATACACCATGGTAAGCCGGCTGACCGGTCCGTTTATTCTGATACTGCTGCTTGTCACCATGGCAGGACCGGCCATGGCAACCAACGATCTGACCGTCGAACCCGACAGAACCCGTCTTTACGAGGGCGAAGTGCTTACCCTGAGCGTCAAGGGCAGCACCAAAATCGATATCAATCTGGGAAACCTGTTCGATTTCGACTTGTCGAGTCTGCCAAAACCGGACATCGAAAAGGTAGAAGACGACTTCGAAATTCTCGCCCGCAACCAGCAATACTCCATTCGCACCGTCAACAATGAAATGGTGGGCGAGATCACATGGACGTACCAGCTCGCGCCCAAAAAGACCGGTGAATTGACCATTCCGCCCCTGAGCTTCCGGGATTCCCGTTCAACCCCCGTCACCATTGAGGTTATCAGCGGCACCCCACCCGATCAGGAGACCGAGGCCCAGAGAGACAGCTTTATCGAGCTGGCCGCGGACAAGGACGAAGTGTACGTTCAGGAACAGCTGGTGCTCACCATCAAGCTGTTTTTCACCGGCAACCTCATTCGCGGCGAGCTCTCCGAACCGGAGCACCCGAATGCCATTGTCGAATCGCTGGGCAAGCAGAACGAGTACACCCGCTACCGGGACGGTGTTCGCTATCGTGTGGTTGAGCGCCGTTACGCATTGTTTCCCCAAAGAGAAGGACAACTCAGTCTGCAGCCCATCCGCTTTGAGGGCCAGGCCCGGAATGAACAGGGCCAATTGAAGTTTCTCCGCGACAGCGCCAACCTGTTTGATATCACCGTCAAGGGTGTGCCAGCGGAATTCAGCGGAGACACCTGGTTGCCCGCCCGCACGCTGGAGCTGACCCAGTCCGGACTGCCACGAAACCAGAACCTGACAGCGGGCCAGAACCTTACCAGAAGCCTCACCATGAGGACGGAGGGCCTGCCTGCCGAATCGCTGCCGCCGTTCCCGGAACAGACGCCCGATAGCATACGGGCTTACCCGGAAAAGCCCGAGCGCACGACCACACCCGGCACCGAAGGGCTGACTTCGACACTGACCCAGACCACGGCACTGGTGCCAGTGCAGCCTGGAAAATTAACCTTGCCCGAGATCCGGATCCCCTGGTGGGATACTGAAAGCGACAGCGAAAAAGTAGCGGTTATTCCGCCACATACACTGGTCGTTGAGGGGATACCCGGCCAGATCGACTCGGTGCCTAGTAATCCGGAAGACGCATCGGAAACGGACACCAGGACCAACAATGACCCGGTATCAGGTGAGACTGACGGGGAATCCGGCGCTGGCTTCTGGCCGTTGGCCACACTGGCCGCTCTGGTGGGTTGGCTGATCACACTGGCGGCCTGGTGGTACAGCAGGCGTCGCACCAGTGCTGGCAAGGTCGTGGCGAGTCAGGGAGACAACCGGGAAAAGGTGCTATTCCGGGATCTGTGCGAGGCAGCGCAGGCGGGATCGCCCAAAACGACCGACCTGCTTGTACGCTGGATGTCTCAAAGGCATCCGGAACGCACTTTCCAAAGCGTAACGGATGTGAACCGGTTTCTGGACGACACGGAACTGGCCGCCGAGATCGAACAGCTTCAGCAGCGATTGTTCGGGACACCCGGTGAATCGGCTACGTCGGAGCCCTGGCAGGGAGAACGGCTTGTGGCAGCGCTGATCCGCGTGCGCGGAACCGCCAGTGAGTCAGCTCCCGGGGATCAGCTGCCGCCGCTCTACCCGCAGGGCCTGAACACCAGCCGATAAAAGATTACTGCACTAATTGAGTGTCAATCACCAGAGTGACAGGCTCGTTTTCGCCTTCACCCACTGGCACCGGCTGATCCACCTCGCCCTGCCAGTCACCCGCCTGGGGCCTGGCGTTGCCAGAGCGCGACAGGCGCGCTTGCAGGCGCACTTCACCCGCCTCCGACAGCTTTGCATTCGCGGACATATTGAAGCGGTCGTCCAATCGGATCTCCATCGGTAACTGGCCCGCACTCAGCCGTGCCACAGCCAGAGGTGGCCCGCCCTGAACATTCGCGCGACGCGCCAGAACAAACAGGGTGGTGTCGTCAGGAATCTCGCCCTGGAATGCTTCGTCTATTTCCACCTGGACGGTTACGCCGGCCCCGGATACCTCTGACGGCTGCTCCTGCGGCATCTCCCGACCCAGGCGCTGATAGGCCTGTTCAATGCCCTGGCGGATGGACGTAATCTGGGGATGATTGGGCGCCACCGACACAATGCGCTCCCAATACCGGATCGCCTCCTCAAAGTTCTGCTGGCTGAAGGCATGGATGCCGAGCAGGCCGAGGGAATTGACCTCGTCGGGATTCAGCGACCTGGCTTTTTCAATGGCGTTCGACACCTCTGGGTTGAGATCACCCTCACTCAGGAAAAATGCAGCCTGGGCTGACAATCCCCAGGCGACAGCTTTACCGCTCTCATCGTCCTCAATACTCTCTGCCAGCCGTTCGAAGGCCCACGCCGCATCCTCATACTGCTCGATGCGCATATAGCTACGCCCCAGCATGGCCCAGCCCTCGGTGTTCTCCGGATTGTCCTCCAACCGCTCGCGAAGCTGGGCCGTCAGTTCCTGCATCTGGCCCAGGCGATCGCTGTCGGCTGCCATCATTTCCTGCATGGCGCGGAACTGCTCGACGTCGTCCATGGCGCCCCACTGTCCGTACAGGTATACCGCAGCGGCGGGAATAACCGCGAGGCTGGCAATCGCAATGACGATGGCGCTTTTCCCGCCCCTGGCCCGATCCGGTGAAGCAATAACACCACGCTCAGCATCCGGGACATCATCAAGCATGCTGCCGGCCAGCTCTTCCCGGAGCTGTTGATAGCTTTCCTCGTCCAGCGCGCCGGCTTCAAACTCGCGATCCAGTTCCGCCATTCGGCTGCGATATGCCAACAGGTTCTGGTTGCGCAGATCCATTTCCGCGCGCCGGCCGGAACGGTGCAGGAACAACGGCGCCACCACAAACGCCAGGGCAAGTACGATTAATACAGCGGCCGTCAGCCAGAAGGTCTGTGTCATAGAACGGTCATTAATCCGGTTGAGAAAGAGTGTTGTTTGAAGTCAGGTGCGGTTGGAGTCATCGCCATCGAGCATTCTGGATGCCCGTGCACGCTCTTCGTCGGTTAGGGCTGGCTCGTCCTGGCCGGCCCTGCGGGAACGGATGACAATCCCGGCCACCACCATCAGGCCACCCAGGACCACAATGGCTGGCGTTGCCCACAGCAGGATGGTGCGGCTATCCACCTCCGGCTTGTATCGCACGAATTCACCAAAGCGGTCGACCAGTGCTCCGACAATTTCCTCGTTGCTGGCGCCATCAGACATCATCCGGTACACCTCGTCGCGCATGTCCTTGGAAATCGGCGCATTGGAATCGGCGATGTTCTGGTTCTGGCACTTCGGGCAACGCAACTCCGAAATCAGGGTCTGGAACCTCTGCTCCTGCGCCTGCGTATCAAATCCGTAAACGTCACGGGCATCCGCTACCGACATCGGCGCAATTGTCATCAGTAACAGCCATGCAAACACCAGGCGCCACATCAGATCTTCTCCCTGAACCGATCGACGATGGGCTTGATGTCCTGCTTCCATACTTTTTCGTTAACCACGCCAACATGGCGGTAACGCACAATACCTTCGGCATCAATGACATAGGTTTCCGGCGCGCCATAAACCCCCAGGTCAAACCCGAGGCTGCCACGGGGATCGTAGATCGACACCTGATACGGGTCGCCCAACCGATCAAGCCAGACCAGGGCATCATCCCGGTTGTCCTTATAGTTAAGGCCAACGATACGCACGCCTTTCTCTTCCGCCAGCCAGACCAGATCACCATGCTCATCCCGGCAGGCCGGGCACCAGGTACCCCAGACATTCAGCAGGGACACATGCCCTTCAAAAACCTCACGAGTCAGCTCGCGACTTTCGTTGTGGAGATCCGTCAACAAAAACTCGGGCACCGGTTTGCCGATCAACGCCGACTCGAGTTTGTTGGGGTCTTTGCCAATACCGGCGAACAGGACCACTCCGAGTACCACAGCGAGGATCAACGGCGTGAACAGCAGCAGCCGCTTCATGACGCCGCTCCTAGCGGGTCTGCTCCGCGCTCACCGCCTGCGTTCGGTGCCTTGGCCTTACCGTTTTCCGCAACCTTGTCGCGAATGCGATAGCGGCGGTCCGAAATGGCCAGGAAGCCACCAGCGGCCATAAACAGCGCCCCCAACCACAACCAGCGGACCAGCGGTTTGTATTGAAGCCGGATCGCCCAGGCATCGTCAGACACCCGTTCACCGATGGCCACAAAAATATCCCGGAACAGTCCGCCGTCAATACCAGCCTCGGTCATGGTGTTACGTTGAACCATGTATCGGCGCTTCTCCGGGTATAGCGTGGATATCAGACCGCCATCCGAATCGTAAACCTCAAAACGACCGTATTCCGCGGTGAAGTTCTGCCCTCTTCGGTTGCCAATTTCGGCAAACGCAACCCGATAATCACCGACCATCGCGGTGTCCCCGGGCGACATGCGTACGTCCCGCTCGATACCGTAGTTGGACGCGACCGTCGCACCCGCCATGGTGATGGCCAGCCCCAGATGCCCGAACACCATGCCGTAGTAACTGCGGGATTGACGCCTGAGGCCGTGGAGGCGCCCCTTCCGTGACCCGGACTTTTCCCAGAGATCCCAAAAGGTGGCCACCGTAATCCACATCGCTGAGAACAGGCCCCCAAACGCCCAGGGCTCAAACGTGCCGTACCCAACCAGCACAGCACTGGTCCCAATCATACTGACAGCCAACGGCCACAGCAGTTTGCGGCCCAGCCAGCCGCCGTCGGTTTTCTTCCAGCGGGAGAATATACCTGCCCCCAACAGCAAGCCGGCGGCAATTCCAAGGGGGCTGAAGGTCAGGTTGAAGAAGGGTTCACCGATGGATAGCCGCCCCATGTCCAGGTAGTCCAGAACCAATGGATAAAGAGTCCCCACCAACACCAACAGGGTTGCGGCAACCAACAACACATTGTTCATCAGCAGGAAGATTTCACGGGACAGGCTGCCGTAACGGGAGCGCACATGCACCACCGGCGCCCTGAACGCGTACAGGGTCAGGCTCGAAACAATCGTAATCGCCAGTAGCGCCAGCAGGAATGTCCCCCGGTCGGGGTCTGAGGCGAAGGCGTGGACAGAGGTCAGCACCCCGGAACGCACCAGGAAGGTTCCCAGCAGGCTCAGGGCGAAGGTTACGATGGCCAGCAGCACGGTCCAACTCTTGAATACGCCGCGCTTCTCGGTGACGGCCAGACTGTGCATCAGCGCCGTTCCGGACAACCAGGGCAGCAGCGAGGCGTTCTCGACCGGGTCCCAGAACCACCAGCCGCCCCAACCCAGTTCGTAATAGGCCCACCAGCTACCCAGGGCAATGCCCAGGGAAAGGAAAGCCCAGGCCACTGTGGTCCAGGGGCGGGACCAACGAGCCCAGGCCGCATCCAGTTTGCCATTGATCAGCGCGGCAATGGCAAAGGCAAAAGCCACGGAGAAGCCCACATAACCCATGTACAACATGGGTGGATGCACGATCAGCCCGAAATCCTGCAACAGCGGGTTCAGGTCGGCGCCATCGGCCGGCACATTGGGGAGCGTACGATCGAAAGGATTGGAGGTCATGATGGTAAACAACAGGAAGCCCACCGTGACCATACCAAGCACCGACAACACCTGGGACACCATCACCGACGGCAGGCGCCGGCTGAATATGGCGACCGCCAGCGTCCAGCCAACAAGCATCAGCACCCAGAGCAGCAGCGAGCCTTCATGGCCGCCCCACACCGCGCTGAATTTGTAGTACCAGGGCAGCATGCTATTGCTGTTGTTGGCGACATAGGCCACGGAAAAGTCATCGGTCACAAACGCGTGAGTCAGAAGACCAAAGGCCAGGGCAACGAAGACGAACAGGCCCGCTGACAGCGGCCGGGCGAAGGCCAGCAACTGGTCACGACCCGTCACCGAGCCCACCAGGGGGACCACGGAAAGGAGCACTGCCAGCAACAGCGCGAGTATCAGGGCGATCTGTCCGAGTTCCGGATACATCAGGATTCTCCAACTCTCTTAAACGTGGGCCAGCAACGCTAGTAACCGGCGCTGGATTCACCGGCTGTCGCAGGCATGGCGGCCCGCTTGCCGGCGGCCTTTTCCAGGGCGTCGTTCACTTCCGGTGGCATATAATTCTCGTCGTGCTTTGCCAGCACCTGGTCCGCGACAAAACGGCCATTGCCGTCCATGCGCCCCATGGCGACAACGCCCTGCCCTTCGGCAAACAGGTCCGGCAGGATCCCGGTGTATTCCACCAATACCGATGAGGTAAAGTCCGTTACCTTGAACTCCACTTTCAGGCTTTCCGAATCACGCTGCACAGTCCCTTCTTCCACCATGCCGCCGGCACGGATGCGGACGTCCACCGGCGCTTCGCCAGCGGCAATTTGGCTTGGGTCGTAAAACAGGTTGATATTCTGCCGCAGCGCGTAGGTCGTCAGGGCCACGGCCACCGACACCCCGACAAGGAGAAAAAGGACAATGGTAAGCCGTTTTTTTCGGATCGGGTGCATGTTTGATCTACCAGTCAGTCTTGAGAAGATTCGATTCGGGTAAAGCTGGCCGCCGCCGGGCGCTCGTCGACCGACGGAGCGGGGGCCATACGGCGTCGCTGTTGCGCGATTACGACCCGCTGCTGACGCAGCGACCACCACGTCATGACTCCCATCAGCAGGAAAAACACTGCATAGCATGCCCAGACATACGGGCCGTGGCCGCCCATCGCCAGAAAAGCACCAAAAGAGTCGAAGGCCATTGCGTCAGTTCTCCCGTGCCTGAACCAGTTCTTTTACCCAGCGGGTGCGGCCTTCACGCGCCAAAATGTTGGTCTGCATACGCAGACAGGCGAGCCAGCCAAATATCAGATAAAGCCCCAATACCGAGAGCAACAGGGGCACCCACATTTCCGCGGGCATACTGGGCTTTTCCGTGAGCTTGAACGTCGCTGGCTGGTGCAGGGTATTCCACCACTCCACGGAATACTTGATGATCGGTATATTGACCACTCCCACCAGTACCAGCACGGCAACGGCACGTGCCGAGGATTTCTCATCGGAGATGGCCGCTCCCAACGCCATCACCCCAAAATAAAGAAACAGCAAGATCAGCATCGAGGTAAGCCGGGCATCCCAGATCCACCAGGTTCCCCAGGTGGGCTTACCCCAAACCGCACCGGTAAACAGAGCCAGGAAGGTCAACACTGCACCAACCGGTGCCACGGCCTTGACGAAAACATCGGCCAGTTTCATACGCCAAACCAGCGTAACCAACGCCGCAACGGACATCATGATATACACCGACTGGGCCAGAAACGCAGACGGTACGTGAATGAAAATGATGCGATAACTATTACCCTGCAGGTAATCCTGTGGCGCAAACCCCAACCCCCAGACAATACCGGTCAACAACAGGGCTGCCCCCACCACAAGCAGCCAGGGCATCAGTGTTGAGGCAATGCCGAAGAACCATTTTGGCGACCCCAGCTTGTGAAAGATTTGCCACATCAGGTTGTTACCTTTTTACCTTTAACTGTTGGACAGACTGATCCTCAGGGCCGCCGCCGATGCAAACGGCGCCAGTGTCAGCGCCAACACCAGAAACGCCCCCATCAACGCGAGCTGTCCACCCACCGGCGCGCTCTCAGACGCAGCCATTACCGTGCCTGTGCCAAAAATCAGCACCGGAATGTACAGCGGAATGATCAGCAGGGACAAGAGCACGCCTGCCGATCTCAGTCCGAGGGTCAATGCCGCACCAATGGAACCGATCAAGCTGAGGACCGGTGTTCCGATCAGCAGCGTTAGACACAGAATGGCAACAGAGTTCCCCTCAAGATGCACCATCACCCCCAGAACAGGCGCCAGCATCACCAGTGGCAGGCCAGTGAGTACCCAATGGGCCAGTGACTTCGCCAGTACCAGCAAAAACAGCGGCTGGGGCTGCAATACCAGTTGCTCAAGCGTGCCGTCGTCGAAATCATGACGGAAAAGATGATCCAGTGACAATAACACGGACAGCAAGGCCGCAACCCACAGGATACCGCTACCCGCCTCCCGCAGGAATGATACTTCGGGGCTAACCCCGAGGGGGAAAAGCGTTACGACCATGACGAAAAACAGTAGCGGATTGAGCAAATCCTGGGGCTGGCGAAAGGCGGTTTTCAGATCCCGCGAGAATACGGCTTTCATGGCCGACAATACGCTTACCGACTCCTCCGGTGTACGAACAGGAAGCCTGGCTTCAGAGACCATGGTCATGACTGCCCCCCAGGGTAATTCGGTGCATCGAGGGCAGATTAAGGTCGTGGTGTGTGGTCACTACGATCGCGCCACCACTTGCGACCCGGTCCACCAGCAATCGCTCGAGAGCAGCCACACCGTGGGCATCAATGGCGGTAAATATCTCATCCAGAATCCACAGGGGTTCATCTGCAACCAGTAATCTGGCGAGTGCCACCCGACGTTGCTGCCCGGCGGAAAGGTTACGACTGGGTACGTTCTGGAAACCACCCAGGCCGGTGCCTTCCAATGCCTGCCAGAGCACCTTATCAGTCACATACCGACGCCCGGCCATCAGGGCGCGGAGATTTTCCATGGGGGTAAGCAACGGTTTGATACCCGGGCGATGGCCAAGGTAGAGCATATTGCGGAGGAATTCCTCCCGGTAGGTATGACGAGGCCTTCCTCGCCAGAGCAGGTCACCGCTGTAACTGTCGTTCAGTCCGGCAAGAATTCTAAGCAACGTAGTCTTGCCAGAGCCGTTAGGCCCCTCGACACGGGTCAGAGTACCGGGCAGTATGGAGACAGAGAGATCCCGGAACAGTATCCGGTCATCACGCTCACATTGCAGATTGACAGCCTGTAGTAACGGCTCAGACATCGGGGCCCCAGAGCTGGTGTACACTTTACTGACCCGGAGGGTTCAGACGTTCGGAAAGGCAATACTTACCGGCGGGGCGTATTATAGCGAAAGCGCCTCAGGAATACTCTTGTCTGACATCAAATCAGTGGCAATGAAATTACCAAACGGTAACCCCACACCACCACCCAAAACCGAGTCACCGGCGCCGATCGCTCAGCGGCCAGCCAGCGGACAACCTTCGGCGGTACTGGACGCGGCCTCTGCCCGTGTGCAGCTCGACCAGCTCAAGCTTGCCAATCGCGAGGCAACACTCGCTCGGGTGGCAGACGTGATCAACCGACAATCCTCTGCTGGCGCGCAGTTGTTGCTGGAAGTTCGCGGCCAGTCGCTGACCGTTCAGGCGGCTATTGGAGACACATCCCTGGAAACCGGTGACTGGGTCAAGATCATGCGCGCGGGCAATGAACTGCAACTGATGGGGAAGCTGGCCCAGGCGCCGGAAACCACGATCTCCCGGGCGCTGGCGCAGCGCCTGCCCTGGCAACAGTCCGTTGATGCCGGCCTTGCCAGAATTCTGACAACGCTGACCGGCGGTGCGAGACCCGACAGCGTTGCGCCCACTGGAACCCCCATCAACAATCCACCACAGCCACTTCCCCAACCGGTGAGGCAGGCTATTGAACAACTGATATCACGGCTGCCGTCCAGCCAGTCACTGACGCCAGGTGCCGGAACTCAACCCGGTGCGGCCGGCCAGTTGCGGCAGTGGGTCGAGGAAAGCGGGCTGTTCGCCGAATCGCGGCTGGCGAGGGCGCCCCAGGCCGCCCTACCCGATCTCAAGCTGGCTATCGGCCGGGTGATTACCGCCTTGCTCGCACAACAGGGGAGCGGCCCCGACGCCTTCAACCGCTTTACACCGCTGGCAAGTCCGGAACTGGTGCAGGCACCGCTTCAGTTCCCCAATACGTTTCCACCTCCGCCACCACAGGGGTCTGCCGAACCCACAGCTGGGCAAATGCTCAGGCTGCTGGCTGGCATGCTCAATCGTATTACCGTGAATCAGTTACACAGCCAGATACTCTCCACACGGACCACCGCCGAGGCGCCATCACCGGTATCAACCATGCTGCTTGAGCTCCCCTGGCTGAACCCCAACAACGAACCACGGATCGCCCAGTTGCGAATCGAACAGGATCCGGCAGACAGCGGCCAGAAAACCTCTGGCACCCCCCGGGCAACGGAATGGCGTCTTTCACTGGCCATGGATCTGGATGAGGCCGGGCCTTTGCATTTTGATGTATCGCTGCGGCAGGATCAGGTGTCTGCGCAGGTGTGGGCGGAGAAGCAGTCCACGCTGCGTCAGGTGCGGGAAGATCTGCCGCAATTACGAAAGGGCCTTTCGGATATCGGCCTGGATGTGGTGGACCTGGAGTGCCGGAGAGGGACACCAAGGGGTGCAAACACCCGTCTTGAGCACCGGCTGGTGGACACGCGGGTATGAGCAAAGATCATCAGAACACAGATTCACCGGCGGCGGTGGCACTGAAATACGATGGCGAACGGGCTCCAGTCATTGCGGCGAGCGGTACCCACGAACTGGCGGAGGAAATCATCCGCATTGCCCGTGAGCATAATGTGCCGCTGTACGAAAATCCGGAGCTGGCCAGCATACTGGCGCGACTGGAACTGAACGACGAAATCCCGGAGACACTCTACCGGGTGGTGGCTGAAATTCTTGCCTTTGCCTTCAATCTTCAGGGCCGTACGCCAGAGGACGCCGGACGGCCCCGTGAAGATTAGACAGATAAACCCTTAGGTCAGGCCGCCTGGCGCTTGCGGAGCGCTGATACCAGTTCGGCTTCCGGCCGTGAAATGCCACAGGTATTCATCAGGTCGTCGATATCCGCCCCCAGGTCCACTAACCTTGAGGCCTCATCGTAGGAAATCCTTAACGGATCGTTCTGGCGCATTTCGTCAAGCATACCACGCAATTCATGAAGCTGGCGCTCGCAGGTGACCACTCGCTGCCCAACCCCCATACTGCCACTGGCTGTTGCGTGGAGCTCGCGGCCAAGGGTTTCGCAGCGCTCTTTCATTTGCTCCCGAAGTTTTCGGTTTTCACGGCGGAGCATCATACCCTGGGCGAACAGTAGGCACAGGGCAGCGGCTGTCAGAAGCCACGGGGCCAGGGAAGAGATTTCTGCAAACATGATGGACGTCCTCGGTTAGCTGAAACCACGGGGCGTCCATCCAGCCTGCTGTCCGGCCAAAGCCGGCATTACAGTGAGGAGATTTCAGCCCATTCGTGGTCTGACAACATCTTGTCGAACTCGACCAATATGATCAGTTCGCCGTTCTTGTTACACACCCCCTGGATGAACTTGGCGCTTTCCTCGTTCCCCACATTGGGCGCGGTCTCAATTTCACTGGCTTTCAGGTACACCACCTCGGCAACCGAATCCACCAGGATACCCATCACCTGGTTGGACGACTCCATGACCACAATGCGTGTCGCGTCAGTGACTTCCGCATCCGCCAGGCCAAAGCGACGGCGGGTGTCGATAACGGTGACCACATTGCCCCGCAGGTTGATGATGCCCAGAACGTAATCCGGGGCACCTGGAACCGGCGCAATCTCGGTGTATCGCAACACTTCCTGAATCTGCATGACGTCAATGCCATAGGTTTCGTCATCCAGCCTGAAGGTCACGTACTGCAGTACCTGATCATCCTGGGCCTGATTTTGCTGTCCGCTCGGGGATGCCATAGCCTTGTATCTCCTGTTCGGCTGCCCGGCGGGCAGCCTGATCGTCAAAAATTCATCATCAGTGCCCAATACTATAGTTCAGGGCACAAACCGTGCCAGCAGAGCACGGTTTCATTCGGTAACCGGAAATTGCTAATTCAGGTCGAGGTGGTGTTCCCGCTCAGCCCGGACCAGCATGTCCGCCATGGTTTTAACATCAATCAGTGCGCACATGTGGTCGATGACCGTGCCCGCCAGCCAAGGCCGCTTGCTGCGGGCCGTCCGCCAGCGTACTTCATCCGGTTTCAGGGTAAACGACTGCGCGACATCGTCACAGGCCAACCCCCACTCACTGCTGTCCAGCCGGATCACGAAGCGATAGTTGTCCCGTGCGTCCTCCGGTGCCCGGCCCGCCATAATCCATTCCGCCGTATCCACCACTCTGAGATTACGTTCCCGGTCCGGGCGCATGCCCATATACCAGCGGGGGCTGCCGGGGATCGGCTTCACCGGCTCTTCTATTCGATGAATGGCGCCGAGCAGTATCAACGGCACCGCCAGTTGCAGCCCTGCCACCGTGAAGATCAGGCATTCGAACGGTTTGTCTGACCATTCCGGCCGCCCCGGGGGCTCCACCTCAGGAGGCAACGGAATATCGGCGGCCTGTTTGTGCTCAACCGGGGGCGACTCCACCTCCGGTGCTTTTTCCGCCACCGGGGCCGGTGTTACCGGCTTTTGCAACTCAGACTTCGCCTCCGCGACCGGACGGGCCACAATGGGCGCAGGCTTCGGCGCGATGCGAGTGCGTTCACGAGCCACCGGTTTTGGCGGTTCCGGTTCCTCATGCAGAGCGCTATCTGTCGCCGTATGCAGCAGTTCGTCCAGATAGCTGGCAATGGCGGAGCCAGGGTCCGCCACCTGTGTCATTTTTTTGTCAGCCATGCCGACGCTCCGCCACCGAGCGTGTTATTTCCTGTAGATCACTCAGCAGGCGGGCATATCCCCGAACACCATGGGTTTCAGCATCCATGGATGATGGGGTAATCCCGGCCTGGCTGGAATCGCGGAACTTGGTGTCCACTGGAATGGCGAAGCGCCATAGCGTATCGCTGTGGGTCTTTCTCAACTGGTTAAGACTTTTTACCGATGCCTGCGTTCGCCGGTCAAACAGCGTCGGTACAATGGTGTAGGAAAGCTGGTTCTTCTGGGAGCGCATGATCATGGTGAGCGTGTGCAGCATTCGCTCAAGGCCTTTGATGGCAAGAAACTCGGTCTGAACCGGAATGATCAGGTGTTGTGCGGCGGCAAGCGCGTTCACCATCAGCACGCCGAGCGATGGGGTGTTGTCCAGCAGGACGTAGTCGAAATCGTCCCACAACTGGGTCAGGGCCCGGGATACAATCAGTCCCATGCCTTCAACACCGACCATTCTCCGTTCGAGAGTTGCCAGCGCTGTGCTGGCCGGCAACAGGGATAGCCCCGGACAGCTGGTTTCGGTAATCAACTGGGCCGGCAAACCATCCGGTACTTTACCCTGGTGCTGGAACAGATCGAACACACTGTGGGCAATGGTATCCGGGTCGTACCCGAACCAGCTGGTCAATGATCCGTGAGGGTCCAGGTCGACCACCAGAACGCGCTTGCCGCTCTCGGCCAAGAGGCCACCCAGGGCGACAACCGATGTGGTTTTGCCCACACCGCCTTTTTGATTGGCTACTGCCCAGATGCGCACGCTGTGCACTCCATATCCGTCACCAAATTCATCGCCAACCTCGTCACCACACTGATTCTCCAGAAATACCCGTTCCGGAAACGTCGCACGCATACCGAGTTATCGGCCACGATCCGTTCAACTTGAAAACAATCCGGCAAGAGCTTGCCGGGATCTAAAGATGTATAGACGTTAATACAGATATTGTGCCAACTCGCCTATAGGCACCTTCCGCCATGACTCCGCAACGTGATGATCAGAAAGGTGTTATCGCATCGCGCCACGGATACTGGCGTCGCGGGAGATCAGCAGGACCACGCGTCGATTGCGACGGCGGCCTTCCTCGGTATCGTTGCGGGCCACCGGTTGGTGCTCACCGTAACCAACAGCGGCCAGCCGTTCGGCCTCAACACCCTCCATCGACAACATGCGCACAACCGCCGCTGATCGCGCAGCGGACAGCTCCCAGTTGGAGGGGAAGGCACTGGTGTTTATCGGGCGGTTATCCGTGAAGCCCTCAACCCGGATCGCGTTATCCCGGTTGCGGAGTACAGCAGCGATTTTCTCCACCACGTCGAAGGCATCGTAATGGGGCTCGGCATCACCACTACCAAATAGCAGGCTGTTGCGGAGACTGAGCTCCAACCACTCGTCGCTGGTTTCCAGTGTAACCACACCCTGATTGATCAGTTCGTCAAACTCCAAAGCCAACTGGTCCGCCATGGCACGCAGCGCCTCGGTGCGCCCTTCTGCACTCATGGAGGGATTTTGCGGAGCTTCGGTCACCGGCGGGTTAATCACATCCTCGGCCGCCTGCGGCGTCGAACGTCGGGGCTGATCACCCACTTCGATAGGCTGAAAGGAGCGCTGGGGGGCATTGAAGACGCCAGTCAGAGTTTCAGAGAGCACCTTGTACTTGCCCTCGTTCACCGACGACACGGAATACATCACGACAAAGAACGCGAACAACAAGGTGATGAAGTCGGCGTAGGAAATCAGCCAGCGTTCCTTGTTGTGAAGATCGTCATCCTGCTGCCTGCGTCGTCTCATCAGCTTACCCCTCAGCCAGGTGCCGGCACTACAGGAAGCCCCGCAGGCGCAGCTCGATGGATTTAGGGTTCTCGCCATCGGCAATGGCGATGATGCCGTCGATCATCATGTCTTCATAACGGGTGCGTTCCCGCAGAATGCCTCGCAACTTGTTGGCAACCGGGAAGAACAGCAGGTTCGCCAGAGCAACACCGTAGATGGTGGCCACGAACGCAGTGGCGATACCGCTGCCAAGTGACTGGGGGTCTTCGAGGTTGGTCATCACCTGAATAAGCCCCATCACCGCGCCAATGATGCCAATGGTCGGCGAATAGCCACCCATGGCCTCAAACACCCGGGCGGACTCCAGATCCCGCTGTTCACGGGACTCCAGGTCCACCTCCATAATGCTACGGATGGTTTCTGTCTCAGCGCCGTCCACCAGCAGTTGCAGCCCTTTACGGGCAAAGCGCTCAGATTCCTTCTCAGCCAACCCTTCCAGCCCCAGCAAACCCTGCTTACGGGCCTTGACGCTCCAGTCGATGACTTTGCCGATACCATCTTCCAGGCTGATGTAGGGGGGAAAGAACACCCAGCGCACCTGGGAAAAGGCCCGCTTTAACAGCGGCCAGGAGGTCTGGAGAATAGTGGCTGCAAGCGTACCACCAATCACGATCAGCGCGGCCGGGCCATTGAACAGCGAGCTGATGGCGCCACCTTCCAGCAGGTTTCCACCGAGAATCGCCACAAAGGCAAGAATGACGCCCAGCAGGCTGAGAATATCCATCAGCTCACCCCATCCGCCAGGCGGGGACCAATGTCATCGAGCGCAAGGATTTCGTCAGACAACCCGGCCTTGGCCACGGCCATGGGCATACCGTAGATCACCGAGGTTTTTTCGTCCTGGGACCAGATATCGGAGCCTGACTGCTTCATCAGGCGACAGCCTTCCTTTCCATCCGAGCCCATACCCGTCAGGATCAGGCCCAGGGTCTTGCCGGGAAAACTCCTGGCCAGGGAGCCGAACGTCACATCCACACAGGGCTTGTAGTTAAGCCGGTCATCTCCGGGAAGAATCCTGACCCTGCCCTGGCCACCCCGGTTTTCAATCATCATCTGCTTGCCCCCGGGGGCAAGCAACGCAACGCCCGGCTTCAGCATTTCGCCGTCTTCAGCCTGGCGTACCTGAATCTGGCACAGCTTGTTCAGGCGCTCGGCAAACGCCGGGGTAAAACTGGCCGGCATATGCTGAACGAGCACCACAGGCGCGGGAAACCCGGCCGGTAACGCCATTAGTACACGTTGCAAGGCCACCGGGCCGCCGGTGGACGTGCCGATGGCAACCACACTGTAGTGTTTCGCCGGCCCGCGGCGAATCGAACGACGGGCCGGTGCTTCAGGCTCTGGGGCGCTGGGGCGAGAGGACCTGTCCGGTACCGCCGGCCGCTCGGGGACGCTGCGCCTTGCCGGTGAAGGGCTACGGGGCGAAGGCGGCGGAGCGGTGGGAGGCGGCGCCGACGGTTTTGCACCAGGGCGACTGCCAGCGACATCCAGTACACGCTCAATGAGTATTTTTTGAAGCTGACTGGAATCCCGGGCAATTTCCTCAAAATTCTTGGGCAGGAAATCAACGGCACCTGCCTCAAGGGCATCCAGGGTCACCCTGGCACCCTCGTAGGTGAGAGAGGAGAACATCAATACCGGCGCCGGATGTCGCTTCATGATCTCACGGACGGCGCTGATACCGTCCATGACGGGCATCTCGTAGTCCATGGTGATGACGTCAGGCCTCAACTTTTCAGCCAGCTCGACACCTTCGCGCCCATTGGTGGCCACGCCAACCACCTTGATCTGACCGGAAGCGGTCAGGATTTCCGTCAGTCGCTTGCGGAAAAAACCTGAATCATCAACGACCAGGACAGAAACCGTCATCCATTTCTCCTAAACCTGGGCCCGCCGCAACGTTATTTGCCGTAGTTTTGCAGCAGGCTCGGAACATCAATAATGAGTGCAATACGACCGTCGCCAGTGATGGTCGCACCCGCCATACCCGGCGTTCCCTGAAGGGCCCGGCCCAAGGGCTTGATCACCACCTCTTCCTGCCCGATCAGCTGATCCACCACAAAACCGACGCGCCGCGTTCCCATCGCCACGATAACCACGTGGGCGTTTTCTGGTTCCGGCTGCCCAGCGGCGCCTTTGACCAGCCATCGCTTGATGTGGAACAACGGGAAGACTTTGTCTCGAACCACGATGCATTCACGGCCATCCACAATGTTCTTCTTGCTGAGGTCCAGATGGAAAATCTCGACCACGTTCACCAGTGGCAGCGCGAAGGATTGGTCGCCAAGCATGATCATCAGGGTAGGCATGATGGCCAGGGTCAGCGGCACCTTGATGACGATGCGAGACCCTTTGCCCAGCTCCGACTCGACGCTCAGCTGCCCGTTGAGCTGACTGATCTTGGTTTTCACCACGTCCATGCCAACGCCACGACCGGACACATCCGATATCTGATCCTTGGTGGAGAACCCGGCGGAGAAAATCAGGTTGTAGCACTCGGTGTTGGTCAGTCGGTCAGCGGCATCCTGTTCGTAGATGCCCTTTTCGACCGCTTTTCGGCGCAGTACATCCGGATCCATACCAGCACCGTCGTCTTCGATGGACAACAGGATGTGGTCGCCTTCCTGCTCAGCCGACAGCGTCACACGACCCTGACGAGGCTTGCCCGCCTTTTCACGAACATCGGGTGCCTCTATACCGTGATCAACCGAGTTGCGAACAAGATGGACCAGAGGATCGGACAGCGCCTCGACCAGGTTTTTGTCCAGGTCGGTCTCTTCGCCGTGCATCTCAAGGTTGATTTCTTTCTTCAGGCTGCGTGCCAGGTCGCGAACCACCCGCGGGAAGCGGCCAAATACTTTCTTGATGGGCTGCATCCGCGTTGCCATCACCGCTGACTGAAGATCGGTGGTCACCACGTCCAGGTTGGAGACGGCTTTGTGCATATGCTCGTCTTCACTCTGGGCGCCCAGACGCTGCAACCGGTTACGCACCAACACCAGTTCACCCACCATGTTCATGATGTCGTCCAGGCGCTTGGTATCCACCCGCACCGAAGTTTCAGCCACTGGTGCATTCGCATCCCGTGCCGGCATCGCGGGCGTTACGCCTGCCTTGCCATTATCCGCAGGCGCTTTTTCGGGCTTACCAGTCGGTTGCGCGGGCTTGTCAGCCTTGGCACTGGGAGACGTGGCCGACGGCTGCTTTGCAGCAGGCCCAGGGGCCGGCTTGGCAGTTTCTGCCGTAGGGCTACCACCCTTGCCGTGCAGGTCATCCAGCAACTTTTCGAACTCGTCGTCCGAAATCAGGTCGTCGCCACCCTTGCTGTCACTGGCCTCATCACTGGTAACCTTGTCGCCCGAGGCATCCTGGCTGTCAGGGGCTGCCTTGCCGGTTTCAGGCGGGCCTGAGAACTGGCCCTTGCCATGCAATTGGTCCAGCAGGGCCTCGAATTCATCATCGGAGATGTCGTCTCCGCTCCCTCCGTCACCGCCTGAAGATTCATTGCCGTCGTCACTGGAAACCGGAGCGCTGGTCTTTTCCTCTTCCAGGGCATCCAGCAACCGCTCGAATTCGTCGTCGGTAATATCACCGCCATCGTCTCCAGAACTGGCTTCGTTGCTCTCGTTCTGTTCTTCGCGAGCGACCGCTGCGTTTGCTGGCAACGACTCCCCTGCCGGCTGCGCCAATGCGTCCAGAGCGGCAATCAGTTCCTCGGGAGCTGGCGTCGGTTCCTCGTGGTGGCGAACCTGTTCAAACATGGCATTGACGTGATCCAGGGCTTCCAGCACCACGTCCATCAGTTCCGAGTCCACCTTGCGCTTGTGGTTGCGCAGGATATCGAAGACGTTCTCCGCGGAATGACAGCAGTTCACCAGGGCATCGAGTTGCAGAAACCCAGCGCCGCCTTTTACGGTGTGAAAGCCTCGGAAGATGGCGTTGAGCAGATCGCTGTCGTCCGGGTTTTGTTCCAGGTCGACCAGTTGCTCCGACAGCTTTTCGAGTATCTCGCCTGCCTCAACAAGGAAGTCCTGCAGGATCTCTTCATCGGCATCAAGCGCCATGCGTTACCCTCTCTTACTCAGAAACCGAGACTGGACAGAAGATCATCAACATCGTCCTGTCCCGATACTACGTCTTCGCGTTCTTCGGCCTTGATCTGTGGACCAACACCCTGTTCCGCCGATATCTTTTCCCGCTCTTCCAGTTCATGCACGGTGCCGGTCATCTGGTCCACATGACTCGCCATCACTACAAGGCTCAACAGATGCTCTTCCACCTCTTTAACCAGAGTGGTGACCTTTTGGATCACCTGCCCAGTGAGGTCCTGGAAATCCTGGGCCAGGAGAATTTCCGACAAGTTGTCGTACATCGCCCCGGCATCGGTATTCAGGGTCACGAAAAACGTGTCGATACGGGCATAGAGCTCACGAAATTCAGCCGGCGCCATCTCGCGGCGACGCAGTTTCTGCCACTGGTCTCTCAGCTCGGCGGCTTCGTCGCGGAGGGCGCTGGCCTTGGGCATAGCCTCCTCAACCAGATCCATGGTCCGATTGGCCGCTTTACCGGTCATCTGAACCACGTACTCAAGGCGATCCGACGCATCGGTCATCTTCGACAGAGCTTCTGACTGTTCGGCGTTACGGGGATCGATCTGGAAATTGCGGATCGCCTCGTGGAGGCTGCGGGTCAAGCGGCCGACTTCCCGATACAGGCTCTGGTCCCTCACCTCGCTCAATTCATTGATCAGCGTCATCGCGCGGCCATAGTCCCCGGCGTTGACCTGTTCAACCAACTCGGCCGCCTGGCTGCGGAGTTTCTCCGTGACCTCCGGGTCGAGCCCCTGTGGGTCTTTTTTTCTATTGCTCATGGGAGCCGTCCGACCTCTGAATTACTGGATGCGTTCGAAGATCTTCTCAATCTTCTCCTTGAGTACGGCTGCCGTGAAGGGCTTGACCACGTAGCCGTTCACACCGGCCTGCGCAGCAGCGACAATCTGGTCGCGCTTCGCCTCGGCGGTCACCATGAGCACAGGCAGGGTTTTCAGGCTGTCATCGGCACGGACTTCCTTGAGCAGATCGAGTCCGGACATCCCTGGCATATTCCAGTCAGTTACCAGAAAATCGTATTTGCCGCTCCTGAGCATAGGCAGTGCTGTATTGCCGTCGTCTGCTTCGTCAGTGTTGGTAAAACCGAGATCGCGAAGCAGGTTCTTAATGATCCGTCGCATTGTGGAGAAGTCATCCACAATCAGGATTTTCATGTTCTTGTCCAATGGGACCTCCAGTTAAAAACGCCCGGAATTCGTTTTTGGCTTCCGGCTCACAGTCTAGCAGGCCGGTAGTTTAACCGCTTATTGTGTGGCCTTTGAGCCGGTTGTAAAGCACCGGTTACCAAAAGGCTACAGTAAAGAATGCCTGGTAACGCCGTTCAATGGGACTGGCGGCCTGTTCAGCTCTGCCAACCAGTAAGACGCCCCCGCAGACGGAGCGCGGCCTGGCTGTGAATCTGGCTGACCCGGCTTTCACTGACACCCAACACAGCACCAATTTCCTTCAGGTTCAATTCTTCCTGATAGTAAAGGCTGAGCACCAGCTTTTCTCGCTCGGGCAGGTCACCAATCGCAGCTGCCAGGCTCTTCCGGAAGTTGTCAGACGCCAAGCCATCCAACGGGTTATCACTGTCCTCTGTTTCTTCTATCGGCAGCTCGCCGGATTCATTGAGCTCATCCAGGCTAAAAAGTCGGCCACTGTTAGCATCGCTCAGGGAGGAATAGTATTCGTCGAGGTCCAGCCCCAGCTCCTCGGCTACTTCCGAGTCTTGAGCTTCCCGACCCAGGCGGTCCTCGACAGCCTTGATGGCTTTGGCAATGCGGCGGGAGTTCCTGTGGACGGATCGAGGTACCCAGTCACCTTTGCGAATTTCATCTACCATGGCTCCGCGAATCCGGATCCCGGCGTATGTCTCAAAGGTAGCCCCCTTGTCGGAACTGTATCGCTGTGCAGCTTCCAACAAGCCAATCATGCCTGCCTGCATAAGGTCATCCAGTTGGACAGATGCCGGCAGCCGCGCCATGAGGTGAAGCGCTATTTTTTTGACCAGCGGGGCCTGCTCCTCAACGAGCTGGGAAGGTCCTCGTGTACCCGTCCGGTTGTAGGTTCCAAGTTCTTTCGCCAATGTCATGTATCCGGCTATTCAGTGACAGGATCAAAATCAGACTTCGACGAGCCGCTCCACAAAGAATTCCAGATGTCCCCGGGGCGATGATGGCAGCGGCCAGCTATCCACTTTCTCCGCGAGGCTCTTGATCGCCAACGATGCTTTTGCCCGCGGATAGGCGTCCAGCACGGCACGCTGGCGCTGTACCGCTTTTTTTACGGCCTCGTCATACGGCACCATACCCACATATTGTAGTGCCACATCAAGAAAGCGCTCGGTAACCCGGGTCAGTTTTTCAAACAGATGGCGACCTTCCTGCTCATTCCTGACCTGATTGGCCAGTATACGGAAGCGGTTGGTGCCGTAATCCCGGTTCATAAGCTTTATAAGGGCGTAGGCATCGGTGATAGAGGTAGGTTCATCACAGACAACCAGTAATAGTTCCTGTGAGGCTCGGAGGAAACTGACCACCGATTCGGAAATACCCGCAGCGGTATCAACGATCAGCACATCGATCTGGTCACCCAGTTCGCTGAACGCGTTGATCAGGCCAGCGTGCTCCAGATTGGAAAGCTGGGTCATGCGTTGGGTACCTGAGGACGCGGGCACGATTTTGATGCCACCGGGGCCGTTGACCAACACATCCCGAAGGTCACATTCCCCGGCGATGACGTCCTGGATATTACGATTGGCGGTAATACCAAGCAGAACGTCAATGTTGGCAAGGCCCAGGTCGGCATCGAGCAGCACCACCCGGCGTCCCATTTGTGCTAGGGCGATGCCAAGGTTCACTGATACGTTGCTCTTGCCAACGCCCCCTTTCCCGCCGGAAACGGCAATCACCTGTACCGGATGTGGTTTGCTCATACTGACTCTGATCTCTTGCCGCGTTTAACCGCAGGCTGTGTTGTTTTTAAACAGCGACTGCCTGTTGCTGCTGGAGTTTCTTCAGCCTCTCCACGGCCAACCGCACCAGCGGAATGGACTCAGCGTGGTGCAGGTCTTCCGGGATTTTCTGCCCGTCGGTGTAATACGCCACCGGCAATCCCGTTTCCATGACGAATCCCAGCGATTCACCCAGGGTCAGTGCTTCATCGATTTTGGTCATCACACAACCCGTAAGATTTGCCATCTTATAGCAATGCCAAACGGATTTCATGATGCGCGGCTGACTGGTTGCCGAAACCACCAGATGGGTTCGAATCCGATGGTGACTGCGAGCCAGCTCCATAAGCTGCTCCTCGTAGCCCTTGTCGGTGCTGGTCAGGCCAGCGGTATCAATCAACACCAGGTGCCGGTCCGACAGTTCGTTCAGTATGTCGTCGAGGGAATGGGTTTCGTCCACAACCCGAACCGGAACGTTCAGTATGCGCCCGAACACAAATAGTTGCTCATGGGCCGCGACCCGATAGCGATCGGTGGTGACCAGCGCCAGAGAGTCGGCGCCGTGGCGCAGCACATAGTGCGCGGCCAGCTTGCCGATGGTCGTCGTCTTGCCGGACCCGGTTGGGCCCACCAGGGCGTAGACACCGCCCTCATCCGCCCATTCAGTACGCGCGGTCTTCACACCGGCGGCCAGCATTTTCAGAGACTGCTTCCAGCCATCCTCAAGCCGGCCTGCGCGGTGGCGCCGGGACAGAGAGTTGGCGAGCTCCAGCCCGAGACCAAACTCCTGCAACCTCTCAGACAGCCTCTGCTGTACTGCGTTCACCGCTGTTTGTTCGGGTTCACCGCCATTCCGGGCACTGACCAGGTCACGGAGGGAACTGATCTCCGCACGCATTTGCGCCAGTTCTCCGGAATAGGCAGCGCTGGCAGCGGTAGGCTCTTCAACCACCATGTCATCGTCGGCCAGCGATTCTTTCGACAAGCCAGCGTGGCCAAAGTCCCCACCCGCAACCGCATTACCATAGGTCGCGCGCTTTTCCCGCACTTCCCGAATACGATCGCGAGAGCGGCCGAGTTCGTCCTCCAGGCGGCGATGCTGTTCCGCCTGCATTTCGGCTAGCCGTGAGCCATTGGTGGCTTCCCGCGCAGCGTCACCGAGGCGTTGGCGCGCCATATTTTCGTCATAATCGAGCGCTGTCACAATTTCGACGCCACCATCCACACGACGATTGGAAAGGATTACGGCATCGGGACCCATCTGATCCCGCACCTGACGCAGTGCCTCTGCCATGCTTTGGGCAAAAAACCGCTTAACTTTCATAATGATGCTTCCTCCCCGGTCAGCGCTTTCCAGCGCCTTCCGCCTTTCCAGCCGCGGCCTTTACTGACCGACGGATGCGACAATAGTGATCTGTTTGTTATCCGGAATTTCCTGGTACGACAGTACATGCAGACGCTCTACTCCGTAGCTGGCAAACTTCGCCAGTACCGGGCGCAAGGGCCCTGAAACCAATAGAATCGCCGGCTTGCCCAACATCTCCTGGCGCTGAACGCTGTCCTGGAGCGACCGCTGAAGCTTCTCAACCATATTTGGCTCCAGCACCAGCCCGATGTCTTCCTGACCGCCGGATTGTTGACTCTGCTGCATGGACTTCAGCAATAACTGTTCCAAGTCTGGATCCAGAGTGATCACCGGGATCTCTGTGTCGTTGCCACAGATACTCTGGACAATCATCCGGCGCAGTGACTGGCGGGCAACCGTGGTCAGCAGCTTCGGGTCCTGGCTCTTCGGATGAACGTTCACGATCGCTTCGGCAATAGACCGCATGTCACGGATCGGCACTTCCTCTTTCAGCAGGTTCTGCAGCACCTTCAGCAGCAGGCTGATGGAAATGGTGGTGGGTACCAGTTCTTCCGCCAGCTTTGGAGATACTTTCTCGAGCTGTTCCAGCCACTTCTGGACTTCCTCATGGCCAAGCAGTTCGTGGGCGTGTTTCTGGAGGATCTGGTTGAGGTGTGTTGCCACTACGGTACTGGCGTCCACGACGGTATAACCGAGGGTCTGTGCCTGGTCTTTCTTGTCCGGTTCGATCCAACTGGCGTCCAGGCCAAAGGCGGGGTCTTTGCCCTCTATCCCCTCGATCTTGCCGAACACCTGACCTGGGTCTATCGCCAGTTCACGGTCCGGATGGATTTCTGCCTCGGCAATGGTCACCCCCATCAGGGTGATGCGATAAACATTGGGCATCAGGTCCAGGTTGTCGCGAATATGGACCGAAGGCATCAGGAAGCCCAGATCCTGTGAGAGCTTTTTGCGAACGCCCTTGATGCGGCTGAGAAGCTGACCACCCTGGGACTTATCCACCAGGGGAATCAGGCGATAGCCCACCTCCAGGCCCACGACATCCACGGTGGCCACATCGTCCCAACCGAGTTCCCGGGTTTCCCCCGGCGGCGGCAGCTGGGCACTGTGTTCACCGCCCTCACCACCGGGCGACAGGTCGCGCCCCGGGCCTGCCGGACGGGCACCACCGCCCCGGACCGGGAACACACCATCTTCCTCAACGGTCTGGCGCTCCTGTTGCCATATGTACCAGGCAATACCACCGGCAATCGCGCCCAGACCAAGGAATGCCACGTGCGGCATGCCAGGAATCAGGCCAAGGATGATGAGGATAACGGCAGCGATACCCAGCGCCTTGGGAGCGTTAAACATTTGTTGCAGTATCTGCCCGCCCATGTCCTGGCTGGACGTTACCCGGGTAACCATGATCGCTGCAGACGTCGACAGCAGCAGTGACGGAATCTGTGCCACCAGGCCGTCACCAATGGTCAGTAGTGCATAGTTCTGTGTAGCGGTACCAAAATCGAGACTGTGCTGAAGCATACCGATGGCAATGCCACCGATCAGGTTGATGGCCAGGATCAACAGGCCGGCAATGGCGTCGCCCTTGACGAATTTACTGGCGCCGTCCATGGAGCCGTAGAAATCGGCCTCCTGGGCGATTTCAGCCCGGCGATGCTTGGCTTCTTCCTGATTGATAAGACCAGCATTAAGGTCGGCATCGATAGCCATCTGCTTACCCGGCATGGCATCCAGGGTGAAACGCGCGCTGACTTCCGACACCCGGCCGGCACCTTTGGTGACCACCAGGAAGTTGATGATCATGAGAATGGCGAAGACCACCAGGCCAACCGCGTAGTTACCGCCGATGAGGACCGCGCCGAACGATTCGATCACCTTACCGGCCGCATCACCGCCCTCATGGCCGTTGAGCAGAACAATCCGCGTGGAGGCAACGTTGAGCGCCAGCCTCAACAGTGTTGCCACCAACAACACTGTCGGAAAAGAGGCAAACTCCATCGGCCGCAAGGCATAGACACACACCAGCAGGATCACGATCGACAAGGTGATGTTGAAGGTGAAGAAAACGTCCAGCATGAACGCCGGCATGGGCAGAATCATCATGCCCAGCAATCCCATCAACATCACGGGAATGCCGATATTACCCCGCGTCAGGGATTTGACATTATTGAGGACTAGCGCTCGGTCCATGCCGGGAAACTCTCCGATTGGCGGTTAACCGCAGGGGTGTGCGGGTCGTTTTTTTGACGCAGACGCATCGTTTGACGGGGTATTCGCAAGATCCGTACCACCCCTTACGGCTTTTCTTGTCACCGCGCCTGACGGACTCGGCAAGATACGGTATCCTTGCGCCATTTGCTGGCGTCTTTACTGCGCCCACAACCACATCATCGACCCAGACGCAAAGGTGAGCCCATGCCAATTCACGAGGTCAAGCACCCCCTTATCCGCCATAAACTCGGCCTGATGCGCCGCTCAGACATCAGCACCAAGAATTTCCGGGAGCTGGCTCAGGAAGTCGGTGCCCTGTTGACGTACGAGGCCACCAAAGACTTCTCGCTGCAGAAGAAAACTATTGAAGGCTGGGCGGGCCCGGTGGAAATTGAACAGATCCAGGGCAAGAAAATCACCATCGTGCCAATCCTGCGGGCCGGCCTGGGTATGCTGGACGGCGTGCTCACCCTGATTCCTGGTGCCCGGGTAAGCGTCGTGGGCCAGGTACGCAACGAGGAAACCCTGGAAGCCAGCACCTATCTTGAAAAGCTGGTAGGCGAACTGGATGAGCGCATGGCGATGATCATCGACCCCATGCTGGCCACCGGCGGTTCCATGATCTCTACCATCGACCTGCTGAAGAAAGCCGGTAGCAACGAGATCCGCGCCCTGGTTCTGGTTGCAGCGCCGGAAGGCGTGGAAAAGGTGCTGGAGAAACATCCAGATGTGTCGATCTACACCGCATCAATCGATGACAGGCTGAATGAAAAAGGCTACATCCTTCCGGGGCTTGGCGACGCCGGCGACAAAATCTTCGGCACCAAGCAGAAGGACGTTTAATCATGCAGGACCATAGCACCGACCCGGTCTGGAAACAGGCCATTGCCGGCTCACAGATGCTGCTGGTGGCTTTTGGCGCACTGGTACTGATGCCTCTGATTACCGGCCTCGACCCCAACGTTGCGTTGTTCACCGCCGGTATTGGCACGCTGATTTTCCACATCGTCACCGGCGGCCAGATTCCCATTTTCCTGGCTTCATCCTTCGCCTTTATCGCCCCGATCATTGCCGCCAAGGGGCGCTTCGGCCTTGAGGAGACACTCGGTGGCCTGATGGCTGCGGGCATCCTCTATATCATTTTGAGTGGCGCGGTACGTCTGCGCGGTACCGGTTTCATCACCCGCCTGCTGCCCCCGGTGGTCATCGGTCCGGTGATCATGGTCATCGGCCTTGGCCTGGCGCCGGTGGCTGTCCACATGGCGTCCGGCCGCACCGGCGATGGCGCGCAACAACTGGTGCCCTACGACACCGCTATCTGGATTGCGATGATCTCCCTGGCCGTGACCGTGATTATGGCGGTCTGGTCCAGCGGCATCTTCCGCCTGATCCCGATCATGTTCGGCATTATTGTCGGGTACATTCTGTCGGCCTTTGCCGGCATCGTGGACCTGTCACCCATCACCAACGCGCCCTGGTTCGCCATCCCCAACTTTGTGGCGCCGGAGTTCAGCTGGGCAGCCATCCTGTTCATGATTCCCGTGGCCATCGCACCGGCCATTGAACACATTGGCGACATCCTCGCCATCGGTACCGTTACCCGCAAAAACTATCTGGAGAAGCCCGGCCTGCACCGCACCCTGCTGGGCGATGGCCTTGCCACCAGTGCTGCCTCAGCCCTTGGTGGCCCACCCAACACCACCTATTCAGAGGTTACGGGCGCGGTGGTGCTGACCAAGAACTTTAATCCCAAAGTCATGATCTGGGCGGCGTGCATTGCCATCGTGCTGGCGTTCATCGGCAAGTTCGGCGCAGCATTGCAAACCATCCCGGCGCCGGTGATGGGCGGCATCCTGTGCCTGCTGTTCGGCTCTATTGCCGTTGTCGGTCTGAATACCCTGATTCGTCACCAGGTCGACCTGTCGCAGGCACGCAACCTGGTCATCGTTGCCGTCACTCTGGTCTTCGGGATTGGTGGCATGGCGATTGGTAACCTGGAGGGCATCGCCCTTTGCGCGGTGGTTGCCATAGCCCTCAACCTGATCCTGCCAGGCAAAGGCGAAGCATGGGGCGCAAGGATTCATGAGAAAGACACCCACTGACGGCCGACCCATGAAAATGGCTGACAGCTCCGGCATCAGCTTTACCGCCCTCTATACCGGTGCCGTATGGCACCGGTACGGCCTTTCCGACGACGTGCTTGCGACGGATCAGGGGCGCTGGCTGTATCACCTGATGACGCCCTTCGAGGTCGGCAGCAAAACACTCATCGGCGGCAACATCCGCACCTTCCTGCTGCAGCGCCACCTGATCATCGATCACCTGATCGAACAGGCCCTCGAGCGTGGCGTCACCCAGGTTCTGGAAATTGCCTGCGGAATGTCTCCAAGGGGCATCCGCTTGCGGGAAAAACACCCACACCTCCATATGGTGGAAGCCGACCTCCCCGACATGGCCACCAAAAAAGCCGCACGACTCCTGGCCTCCGGCCGCCTGGGCGATCACCATCAGGTAATGCCCATCGATATCCTGGCGGAATCCGGTGAACAGACACTGGAGGCGGTTTTCGCGAGAGCGTTCGACAGCAAAGAACCGGTGGTTGTCGTCACCGAAGGACTGACCAGTTATTTTTCCTTGCCGGTTATTTCCGAATTCTGGAAACGCCTGGCGGCACTGCTGCAACAGCGCCCGGATTCGGTCTATCTGTCCGAAAGCTACCTGATGCCGAACCAACCGCTGTTACGCGGTGCCCTGAAATCCCTCGGCGGACTGCTAAGCACGATTACCCGCAGTGATGTCAGCTTCCATTTCCTGGACGACCAACAAGCGGCTGGGCACTTCAGTGCCTGCGGCTTTCCCTCCGTTACAGTCCACAACCCTGCTGACCTCTACGGCCAACTCCCAATTCCGGAGAGCCGCCGTGATCCTATGGTTCGGGTTATTGAGGCCTCGGTGTAACCTGCTTTCAGCCTTCCGGTTTGGCGTTAGCGGGTGTGCGAAAGGGACTCCCAAAAAACGCCCGTGAATACGTCCCTGTAGGGCTCGGTCGCGCCATCCATGGCGCTCCACGTTTTTGGGAGTCCCTTCCCCACACCCTCTCGGGCAACATCGATATCGCAAGCAAAGTAAGTAATCAGATTGGTCCTATTGCGATATCTGTGATGACAGAAGTGGCTCTGCGGGTGGGCTGCCCAGAACTGTACGGAGCCATGGATGGCGGAGTCCAAGCGTCACATGGATGTGCCGAAGGAGCGTGTTTTGGGCAGCCCACCCGCAGAGCCACCTCCCCCAAACCATCAGGCTAGGCAGCAGGCAAAGGACAGCAGGCCAGCACTAAGCTAAACATCGCGCCGCAAATCCGAAGGAATCGGAAACTTCGGCATCTGGGGCTTCTCGCCCCGTCCCTTACGGAATTGACGAAGCTGGAACACATAGGCAAGCACCTGGGCGATCGCCATGTACAGACCATCCGGGATTTCACCCCCGATGTCAGTGTTGTGGTAAACCGCCCGCGCCAAAGGCGGCGTGCGGAGAATCTCCACCTTGTTCTCGCGGGCAATCTCCATGATCTTGAAAGCCGTTTCGTCCGACCCTTTCGCCACCACAATCGGCGCCGCCATCTTCTTTTGATCGTACTTCAACGCCACCGCATAATGCGTCGGGTTAGTGATCACCACATCCGCGCCCGGGACATCCTGCATCATCCGACGCTGAGCCATCTCACGCTGCAACTGACGGATCTTGCCCTTCACTTCCGGCTTGCCTTCCGTATCCTTGTATTCGTCTTTCACCTCCTGCTTGGTCATGCGCAGCTTTTTCTGGTGATCAAAGATCTGGAACGGCACGTCGATCGCGGCAATGACGATGGTGGCACAGGCAAGGATGAAAAAACTCCAGGCCATGGTCCACACAACATGCTCCATGGCCGATCTCGCAGGCTCTTCAGCGATGCTAAGCAGGTCATCCGTACGCAGGTTCAATATCAGGATCGCTACCGCCATCACCAGGCCGACTTTCAAGATGGCTTTGACCAGTTCAATCAGCGAACGCATGGAGAACATGCGCTTGAGACCTTTGAGAGGGTCCATTCTATTGAGCTTGGGGGCGATGGCTTTTCCGCTGACCAGCAGACCACCAATACCAATCGAGCCCGCGACTGCAGCGACGAGCAAGAGGATCAGCAAGGGCGCCAGGGACAGGGCGGCCTCCTTGGTGGAGGCAATCAGCTGGACGCTCATATGCCGGGTGTCGAAGATGGCGGAGCGCTCCAACACGAAGCTGTCGCGCATGATACTTTCCAGGGAAGCGCCCATTGACGCGCCAAACATCAGCAGGCCGCCGGCACCAGCCAACAGAACAGCCATGGTCGCCAGTTCCTTGGAACGCGCAGTCTGGCCGTCCTCCCTGGCTTTCTCAAGCCTTCGGGGGGTGGCCTCTTCGGTTTTTTCCTGGCTGTTGTCGTTTTCTTCGGCCATGGTTTTCCGTCGCTACTAAGGCTGCCCTTGCAGGTTGCGCATGAACTCAAACGTCTCCCGGGTGTACTGCTCGAAATGTGGCAGAAAATTGGCGTGCAGCACCCATATGGCAAATAATCCAAAAATCAGGCCAATCGGAAAACCCAGGGCAAAAATGTTCATCTGGGGAGCAGCACGTGTCATAACCCCAAAGGAAATATTCACGATAAACACGGCAGTGACAGCAGGAAGGGCCAGCAATATAGCGGACACAAATATCCAGCTGATGCGATGGGCAAGCTGCCACACACCAGTCTGCCCCAAACCTTCCAGGCCAATGGGGATGGTACGGAAGCTCTCTATGAAAACTTCGAACGCCACCAGGTGCCCGTTCATCGCCAGATACAGCAAAGTAATGGTGATGGTGTAGATCTGCGCCAGCACCGGCACACTCACGCCGTTGGCCGGATCAACCATGGAGGCAAAACCAAGCCCCATTTGCATGGCGATCATCTGGCCGGCCACAACAAACAGCTGGAACAGGGCCGTCAGGGCAAACCCCATACCCACACCGATGAGGATCTGCTGCAAGGTGATCACAACCCCGTCAGCACTGAATGCATCCACCTGGGGCACGGGCGGGATCATGGGCACTACCAGGATAGTGATAATAAGAGCGAGCCCTAAACGAACCCGTGCCGGGACAAGCTGGGTGCCGATAAAGGGAATGACCATCATGAAGCTGGCCAGCCGGAACAGCGGCCACAGGTGTTGACCTACCCACTGGTTGATCAGGTCGGCTGATATCTCCGTGGGCATGCCGGGTCAGCCGATCAGGTAAGGAATGCTGGTGATCAGCCGGTTTGCATGATCAAGGAGCTGGGTCAGCATCCACGGACCAGCAACGATAATGGTGATCAGTGTCACCAGCAGCCGGGGCAGGAAGCTGAGGGTCTGTTCGTTGATCTGGGTGGCGGCCTGGAAGGTACTGACCACAAGACCAATCACCAGGCCTGGCCCAATAATCAGGCTTGCCAACAGCACGATCATCCACAGAGCTTCACGCAGAATGTCGATAACGGTTTCGGGTGTCATGGTCGGCTCTCCCCTATATCCCGTAACTGGCGGCCAGCGTGCCCATGATCAGGGCCCAGCCGTCCACCAGCACAAACAGCATGATTTTGAACGGTAGTGAAATGATGATCGGAGACAACATCATCATACCCATCGCCATCAGTACGCTGGCGACCACCATGTCGATAATCAGAAACGGAATAAACAGGATGAATCCGATCTGGAACGCGGTTTTCAGTTCGCTGGTCACGAAGGCCGGCAGCAGCACCCAAAAGGAAACGTCTTCAGCGGTGTCGTATTCTTCGTCGGCGATACGCATGAACAGGCCCAAGTCACTTTCCCGGGTTTGTGCCAGCATGAACTTCCGGAAGGGCTGACTGGCCTGCTCAACCGCCTCCAACGAGCTGAGTTCTTCCTGCATGTACGGCTGCAGAGCCACTTCGTTCACCTCTTCCAGGACCGGCTTCATGATGAAGATGGTCAGGAACAGTGTCAGGCCGAGAAGGATCTGGTTGGAAGGCGTGGACTGCAGCCCAAGAGCCTGACGCAGGATTGCGAACACCACGATGATGCGGGTGAACGACGTCATCATCATCAGCATGGCAGGCAGGAACGTCAGCGCCGTCATCAGCGCCAGGATTTGCAGGGATACGGAGTATTCCTGAACGCCCTCTTCCTCGCCCGGCGTTACCGTAAAGGCCGGAATACCGGGTATATCCGCCAGCGCAGTGGGCGCCCAGGCCGTAAGAATGAAAAGGGTCAGTAACGCCAGGATGCGCCCGGACACAGGTACCGCCATGTCAGGAACCTTCCTTCGATGAAGAACCGGAGCCCCAGGATTTCCCGATCATGCCTTGGAGTTTACGGGCGAAATCACTGGACACAGGATCACCGGCACTGACGACCGGTTCATCAAACACATGCAACGTGCGAATGGCTGAAGGCGTAACACCAATCAGAATCTGTTTGCCACCGACTTCGACCAGGGCAATCCGCTCACGCGTGCCCATGGGCATCACCGAGACCACCTTGATAGCCCGGGTGTTGCCGCCCGTCATCCCGCTCATGCGACGCACAATCCAGGCACAACCAAAGATAATGGCAATCACCGCCAGCAGGCCCACGCCCAGCGTCAGCATGGTGGCCACGGTATCCGGTGCGCTGGCAACTTCCCGGGCCGGCCCTTCCTGCTCCTGAGCGCGCGTCAAGGCAGGCATAAAGGCCGCCAGTAACATGCCGGGAACGCCATAACGGACAGCAAAACGATGCACCCGCACCATCCTATTTCTGCAACCGCTTAATGCGTTCGCCGGGGCTGATGACGTCCGTCAGGCGGATGCCGAACTTCTCGTTCACCATGACCACTTCGCCGTGGGCAATCAGGGTGCCATTGACCAGCACGTCCAGCGGCTCACCCGCCAGCCGGTCCAGTTCAATGACCGAGCCCTGATTCAACTGCAACAGGTTGCGAATCGGAATCTGGGTGTTACCCACTTCCATGGAAATGGTCACGGGAATATCGAGGATGACATCCAGGTCCGGTGCGGGACCAGTGCCCTGGCTGAAGTTCGATCCCTCCGGAAACTCTTCCATAGGTGCCGCACGGACATTATCTTTGGCGTCGTCGCTGCCGTCATCGTCGTCGGTTTCTCCAGCCTCTGCCATGGCCGCAGCCCATTCGTCCTCGCGGCCATCTTCGTCGGCATCCCCCGACTCTTCCATGGCGGATTCCCACTCGGCGGCAAGCTTCTCGTCTTCGCTGAGTTCCTGCTCGTCTTTCTTATCGTCGTCAGCCATTGCGTCCCACCTTCAGTTGTTTTTTCACTTTGGGCACCGTCGCCCGGTCATGAATCCTTAGCGCCAGCTTGCCATCACGGGTTCCCATCGTGGCTTTGTAGACCGGAATGCCATTGGCAGTCAGGGTCAGTAACTCGGGGATTTCCACGGGGATGATGTCACCTTCCTTCAGTTTGGCAATGTCGCGAAGAGAAATGCGTCGGCGGCAAACCGTGGTGTTAATGGGAACATTCACGTCCTTGATGTCTTCCTGAAGCGCACTGACCCAGCGTTCATCCACGTCGTCAATGTCGCTCTGGACGCCAGCGTCCAGCACATCCCTTATGGGTTCAATCATGGAGTACGGCAGCGCCATGTGCAGCTCGCCACCACCACCATCAAGCTCAATGTGGAAGGTGCTCACAACCACCACCTCACTGGGGCTGACGATGTTGGCCATGGCCGGGTTGACTTCGGAACTGAGGTACTCGAAATCCACCTTCAACACCGCATGCCAGGCTTCCCGCATGTCATGAAACACCTGGTCAAGCACCATCTGTACGATACGGGTTTCCGTCGGGGTAAATTCGCGGCCCTCGATTTTGGCGTGTCGGCCTTCCCCGCCGAAGAAGTTGTCCACCAGCTTGAAAACCAGCTTGGCATCCAGCACAAACAGCGAAGTCCCCCGAAGCGGGCGAACCTTGCAGAGGTTGAGGCTGGTGGGCACGTACAGGGTGTGGATGTACTCGCCGAACTTCATGATCTGAACACCACCGGTGGACACATCGGCGTTGCGGCGCAACAGATTGAACAGGCTGATCCGGGTATAGCGGGCGAAACGCTCGTTGATCATTTCCAGCGTAGGCATCCTGCCACGGACAATGCGGTCCTGGCTGGCAAGGTCGTAGGACTTGATACCGGCTTCGTCGGTTTCATCATAGGTATCAATGTCGCCGTCATCCACACCATGGAGGAGCGCGTCAATTTCGTCCTGTGACAGTAAGTCCTGCATACGTTTCTCTGCCTGTGATGTCCGCCCTACCGGGCGCTGTTGCATTCTTTAGCTTGCCCTAGATTGTCTCTAGTACATTGCTAATGCATTTCTAACGCATTCTCTACTGAACGACAAAGTTCCTGAACAGCACGGCCAGCAAGGGCGACTCCCCTTCCTGTTCTAGCGCGCTGTTAACGGTCGCCAGCATATCATCGGCCAGCGCCTTCCGGCCTTCCGGCGTCTGTAACTCATTAAAGTCCCTGCCACCGAGTACGCCGATCAGTTTGCTGCGAAGCAACGGCATATGCTGGTTGGCCGCAGCCAGTGCTGCCGGGTCCTGAGCCTCGAAAGCCAGATATACCTGGGCATAGCGTTGCCGCCCTTCGGCCTGCACTGTCGTGACCAGAGCCTTCTCCAGCACCGTGTAGGTGCTGGGCACAAACACTTCAACCTGCTCCGAGCTGTCTTCCTGTTCTGCATCAGCCATGCCCGGGATGCCACCGCCCAGAAACCACATGGTACCAACGACTGACAACCCGACCGCCAGAACAATCACCACGGTCAGCATCAGTATCAGTTTGAGCTTGCCTTTCTTTGCCGGCGCCTCAGGGGGCGCATTGTTTTCAGCCATAACGTAGGTCTGCCAGAAATCCGTCAACCGGAACGGTTATAAAGAGGTTTAAGCAAAGGACGGGCCAGATAACCCCATCCTCCCTATCAGAACAGCAGTTTAGCGTTGCTGGGGAGGATGGGCAAAGGGAGAGTGATGCAGAATCATCAGGTGAAGGGGTGCCGAGGTCAGGCGAAGATATCAACTTCGCCTTTCCAGGTCAGATCAAGGGATTCAGATGGTAGATCCTGTTCGTCCAGTCCGCCATCGGCAAGTACTGCCCTCTCATCCTTGCTGCCCTCCCCGGCATTGTCCTCGCCGGCTTGCTGCTGCGATGAATCACTGACGTCAAACTGGTCCAGTGACAGCCCCTGCTCACTCAGCATGTCCCTGAGACGGTGGCTGTGCAGTTCAAGCTGGTCCCGCACGGCCGGGTTGGCAGAATGAACGGTAATGTGTGCCTGCTCCTGCTGAACCTGAACCCTGACTTCCATGGGCCCCATATCAGGCGGTGTGAGATGTATTTCGGCGACAGACATATTTCGTGCTGTCAGCCAGGTCAGCTTTCCGACGAGCTTGTCCCCCCACTCCGCGTGACTGACCGGTACATCAATAGAGGTGGTATACCCTCGCAAGTTGGCGACCTCTGCAGGCAGCTTTGCCGTATTCGGATTGGCCAGCTGCTGGTTAGCCAACTCTGCAGCGGCCTGGAAGCGCACCGCGCCTTGCAGCGATGGGGTTTCCTGAGGACGCGATGCGTCTGCCGCCACACCCGACAACAAAGCGTCGGTCAATGCCAGGCCCGGCGCAGCGCCTGAACCACTTCCCTGCACTGTCGACAGGGCCTGTTTGCCTGCGGTATTGCCAGGCAGGCCTGCAATCATTCCGGCAAATGCTTGCACACCCGGCAGTGCGCCACTACCGGCACCCGGGTTGCCGCCCGACACTGCCGTGGTGTTCCCCCCCGCCGGCATCAGCAGAGCCTGAAGTTCAGCGAATGTCAGGGGAACAACCTCCTTCGGCGCCTCCTGATCCGCTAACGATGGAGACTCAGCTTCCCCAGATGGAGCGGCCTCCTCTTTTTCTGCAGTCGGTTTTTCCGGAGCCCCTTCCTTGCCCTGAACCTCCGAGTTGTCAGCCTGGGCATTGGTTCGCGGTTCCTCAGGGTCATCGGCGGGTTTGCTTTCGCTTTTGTCCCGGCCGGCCTGGTCGGCACGGCCAGTATCCTCGGCCCGAGCCTGATCACGCTTTTCAGCCTGTTTTCGATCGATTCGTTGCTGCTCCTCACGAGACACGGAATCAAACGGACTATCGCCGTTTTTTTCCCGATTGCCTGAGACGCTTTTCGAACCGTTATCGGCCTGTGGACCCTGTGGGGAAGCCTGGGGAAGAACCATTTGGGACATGGCAACCTCTTGCCGCTTTTACTGGATGACGGTGGAATCTGAACGCTGCAGACGCCCTTTCAGTGCGCTAATCCTGCTTTTCAGCGCACCTGTACGGTATCAAAGCAAAAGCGATGCCATTCGTTCACGTCACGCAATAAAACGCTTGAGTGTGCCCTCAACCTGTCGGAATTCATTCTCGATGTCGTCGAGCATTGCTCCGGCCTGTGACAATTGATTGTCGCGGCCCGCCTTCTCCGCCTCGAAACAAAGTTCGCCCAGTCGAGGGGCACCAATATTGATGCAACTGCCTTTGAAGCTGTGAGCGGATTTTGCGAACGCGTCAGCATCCGATTTTTCCAGTGCCGACCGCAGATGCGCAATACGGTCAGAGGAATCATGGAGGTAAGTATTGATCAGAATGTCGAACTCATTCTCCATGACTTCCTGCAACTCGGCCAACGCTTCTTCATCAAGGTGTGGTTTGTCCGTCATGACCAACCCCCTGGTTGTTGGGTGATACTGCCCTCACGGCCAGTAACCTCAGAAAAATACCAATCATATACAATTTCAGCCTTGGTGCCATGTTCCCGGTAATTCAGGGAACGCCCAATTTTTTGTAACAACAGCAAACCTCTGCCTGAATAGCGGCGCTCATCTTCGGCCTCCGGACGCACACTGCTGAAATCAAAGCCACTGCCACTGTCTTCGCAGACAATAACCAGCTGCCCGCCCCTGTCTGTCATGGTATGGGTCAACGTAAAGCGTATAAAGTGGCCCGCCACATCGGCCAGCCTCCGCTCACGTTCAGCGTAGTAGTGCCCGAATCCGTCGGGTGTCGCCTTCCAGTCCGAGCACAAGCCAAGCACACCGTGTTCCAGTGCGTTGCTGTACAGCTCAGACAACAGCGTATATATCTCGCCACTCTTCCGGCGCAGCCCCGGCACCTCCATGCAGATATGCAGCAGCAAAGGCAGGGGGCTGAACTGCCCCAGGGTTCGATCCTGAACCTCGTACACACAGCGCCACTCCGACGGCCCCTCCAGTGCGGACTGGGGCAGTCGATCGGAAATACCAACCAGTTCCGCGTCTTCCGCCATTCGCAGGCTGATCAACGTCAGGTCGTCCTGTTCAGGCTGATTTCCGGTAAAGGTACGAATGCCGGCCATAATGGTTTCAAACGGTGACCCCTGTCGGCTCATTTCGTCGAGAGAGCGGGCAAGGCGCTGCTCTCCATACATCTCACCCTGATGGTTCTCAGCCTCCATCACACCGTCTGTCATCATCAGCAAGGTATCACCCGGCTCGGTATGGAACACATCCATACCCGCATCAAACCGTGCACTGCCGAGCACCCCCAAGGGCAGGTGCCGTGAAACAATGGTTTCACGCGCTCCATCCTTTCTCAGTAACACTCCGTCAGGGAGCCCTCCATTCCAGATCTGCAGCTGGTTCAGGTGAAAATCCGCCTGGATCATGGCTGCACAACAGAACATTCCGGTGGGCAGTATCCGGCCCAGTTTCTGGTTGATCTCCCGGAGTACATCGCTGCCACTGAATCCCTTGCTGGTCATGCCGTAGAAAATTTCCGCCACGGGCATGGCGCCGATGGCGGCCGGCAGGCCATGACCAGTGAAATCCCCAATCAGTATTTGCATGCCGCCAGCCGGGCGTGGACAGGCGAACAGCACGTCGCCGTTGAAAATTGACATTGGCGACGCATGAAAGCGGATATTGGGCGCGTCCAGACAACCGGTATGGGCAACGTTGTCAAACACCCGCTTCGCAACCTTCTGCTCTTCCAATAGCGTGCTGTTGCGTTCGCGAATCAGATCCCGGTGATGGCTCAGGGTGCGGTGCATCAACCGCATGCGATTGAAGGCGTTAATCTTGGCTTCAATGATGATGCGATTGTAGGGTTTGGTCAGAAAATCGTCGCCGCCAGCCTCCAGGCAACGAGCCAGGGCGCCGGCGTCCGACAATGATGTCAGGAAAATCAGGGGAACCAACTGCTCTCCCGCCAGCACCTTGATCTGCCGGGCGGCCTCCATCCCATCCATAACCGGCATCAATGCATCCAGCAGGACGATGTCTGGCGCAGACTTGCGGAAAATATTGACGGCTTCCAGTCCGTTTTCGGCGTCTTCAACCTCGTGACCAAGGCGGCGCAACAGGGTTTTGAGTATCAGACGATCACTGTGGCTGTCATCGGCAATGAGAATCCGGAGTGGCCGGTTTTCTGGGAGTGGATCATCCACATCGGGCCTCCGTGACGTCTTCCCCGGGTGATTCAGCGAATCGCGAACAATTGTTCAAAGTTGGAGATTGACAGAATACGACGCACATCGCTGTTGCAGTTTTCGATGCGAATCCGGGCACGGTCACCCCCCGCGTAGTCACGCAGCAACAGCAACATGCCTAGGGCGGAACTGTCGAGGTAGGTGGTGTCCGAAAGATCGACGACAAAGCAGCTCACCTTTTCGTCGCCATGTTCGTACGCATCACGAAACGCCTGATGGGTGCTGAAATCGAAACGCCCTTCAATTTTTATGGTCAGGGTCTGGCCATCGTCACTGCGATGCGTATGAATCGGCATTCCGGAGCCTCCATGGTATGCGTGCCGGGTAACGGGAAATGACAGGTGTGCCCAGAGCACCCTGACATAAAGGATAGCTTACAACACCGAATTTGCATCCGCCGTTTGCCATTTGGCAACCCGCTCAGCGCCGCCTCGCCAGTATCCGCCCGGCGGCTTCGTCCATTTGCTTCTGGTCCCTGACATCCTGCTCCCGCTGCTCGTGCCGGCGACAGGTTTCAATGTACTTTTCCATTCCCCGGCGCCGCTCCCAGGCCCTCTGCCATTCTTCCCGGCACGCCTGGAGCCGTTCTGCCGCCTGTGTCAGCAGTTTCTGCTGTTGCACAATCACCTGATCCAACTGGGCTATAAACGCCTGCCAGCCCTGGAGGCGAGCAACAGACACCACACCTTTCTGGCTACTGCGGATCTGTTCCCGGTATTCCCGCTGATACCGCTCAAGGTTTTCTATCTGCTGGCGCTGGGCTTCATGATGCTGCTGTGCTTCCGCCATTTTTTCCAAAGCGGCCTTTTCTTTACGTTCTTCCAGAGTGAGCACGACCGAAAGGCGCTGGGACCTGAGCATCACCTACCACCTCCATCGGCCTGTGGCGGGGTCTTGGGGCGATCGGGAGAGCGTCTTTCCGGCACCACCGCAAGCAACTGCTGGATGCTGTCCTCCAACGGTGCGCTTTCGTTCAACCCCTGCTGGAGGAACTGTCCCATGTTGCCGATATGGGTGATGGCAAAATCGGTTTCAGGATCTGATCCTTTTACATAGGCCCCGACACTGATCAGGTCCCTGGCCTGCTGATAGCGGGAGTAGACCTGTTTGAAGCGCTGGGCGCGGGCAAAATGTTCGGTCTCGGTCACCTGCGGCATTACCCGGCTGATGGACGCCTCCACATCGATGGCGGGGTAATGGCCTTCTTCCGCCAATCGCCGGGACAGCACAATGTGGCCATCCAGGATCGCCCGCGCGGCGTCCGCGATAGGATCCTGCTGGTCATCGCCTTCCGTCAGTACGGTATAGAATGCAGTAATAGAGCCACCACCAGGCCTGCCATTGCCGGTACGCTCCACCAGTTGCGGCAATTTGGCGAAGACCGAAGGCGGATAGCCCTTGGTGGCTGGAGGCTCGCCGACGGCCAGGGCAATTTCCCGCTGGGCCTGTGCATAGCGGGTCAATGAATCCATCAACAGCAATACCCGCTTGCCCTGATCCCGGTAGTATTCCGCAATCCGGGTGGTCAGCATGGCAGCACGCAGGCGCATCAGTGGTGAGTCATCGGCGGGAGAAGCAACCACAACAGAGCGGGCAAGCCCTTCGTCCCCAAGGATATCCTCAATGAACTCTTTAACCTCACGGCCCCGTTCGCCGATCAGGCCAACCACCGTGATATCCGCGTTGGTGAAGCGGGTCATCATACCCAAGAGAACACTCTTGCCAACGCCGCTGCCGGCAAACAGGCCCAGGCGCTGCCCCTGGCCGACGGTCATCAGTGAATTGATAGCCCGGATACCCACATCCATGGACTGACGCACCGGCGCACGGTCCAGCGGGTTGATGATATCGCCACTGAGAGACACGCGGGCTTCCGCCTGCAGCGGGCCCTTGCCGTCCAGTGGCTCGCCGTTGCCGTTGACCACCCGCCCCAGCAACTCCGGGCCGACCGGCACCCGGCTGGCCACCGACAACGGCACCACCCTGGCTCCAGGGCGCAACCCCTCTATGGCCGTAAGCGGCATCAGATAGACACGGTCATCCTCAAAACCCACCACTTCCGCTTCCACGGTGCCGGCGCCCTGCCCGGTAATCACGCAGCGGTCGCCGACCACCATGGGGCAACCCACACATTCCAGGGTAAGGCCTACCATGCGCGTCAGCCGCCCGGACAGTTCCGGCTGGGGGTCTTCGGTAAAGTAATCCTGCAGTCGTGTCAGGCGTTCAGCCAGGTGTGCTGTCATGGCCTTCATCCTCGTCGGAGTCAAGCACATCGTGCCGGAAGTCGGTCAGATCGCCCATCATGGCATCAAGCTCTTCCCCCTCACCGGCGGATTCGGTGTCCAGTTGGCGGTCCAGCATGCCCTGAACGGCCTTCTGGAAGCGTTTTTCCACCGTGAAGTCCACCAGGCTGTGGCGGGTTTCCAGCTTGCAACCGCCCCGGAGAACAGAAGCATCTTCGACAATGGAGGTCGCCGCCTCGAACCTGTCGGCAACCTCACTGACCCATTGATAGTCATCCGGATGAATATGGATGCGCACGTTTTCCGTTGTAGATGGTAGCGCCGTCATCGCCTTGCGGACCACGTTGGTAATGTGGGAAGAATCCAACGAAAGCTCCCGGAACACCACGGAGCGCGCAAGAACGGTCGTCAGATTGACCAACGCCGTTTCCACCTCGTCTTCATGGCGTTTGATTGGTTCCAGTAATTCGCCAAGCAAATGCTCCAGTCGGTCCAGCTTGGCATCCACCTCCTTGCGGGTGTCCGCCAGGCCTTCCTCCGCGCCCTGCTCGCGGCCCTCGGCAAGCCCTGCTTCAAAGCCTTCCCGGTGCCCCTGCTCACGACCTTCACTCAGCCCCGCCTGATACCCTGCGTCACGGCCTTCCGCATGACCGTCTTCACGGGCCGCCTGGCGGATCTCCTCAATATCAGCGGCGGTCAACGGCTTTACGTCGCGGTCTTCTTCCTGCGCGATTTCATTGCCGCGCGCATCCAACAGCGGAAGCTCCCAACGCTCGTAGGCCGTGAGGTTTTCCTTGGGAATGCGATCGAGGTTGCGACGGGGATCTTTCATCACATCATTTCTTCGCCAGCACCACCAAGGGTGATCTCACCAGCTTCAGCCATACGACGGGCAATGGTAATAATGTCCTTCTGGGCAGACTCCACTTCACTGACCCGTACCGGCCCCTTGGCCTCCAGGTCATCCTGCAGAAGTTCTGCGGCCCGCTTGGACATGTTCTTGAAAATTTTCTCCTGAACGGCGTCATCGGCGCCCTTGAGCGCGACGACCAGCACCTCGGAAGACACTTCCCGCAGCAACGCCTGAATACCACGGTCGTCAATGTCCTTGAGGTTATCGAAGACAAACATCAAGTCCTCGATTGTGGACGCCAGGTCCGGGTCCATGTCCTTGATGGAATCCATCAGGCCGCCTTCAACGCTGCGGTCCATGAAGTTCATGATGTCAGCCGCCCGTTTGACCCCGCCGATGCGGCTGGTCTGGGCCGCTGAGCCACCGGAGAACTGCTTCTCGAGGATATCGTTGAGTTCCTGCAGTGCCTGCGGCTGGATACTTTCCAGCGAAGCCACCCGCATCATTACATCCAGGCGCACCTTGTCGTCCAGAGTGCCGAGGATCTCCGCGGCCTGGTCCGGATCGAGGTAGGAAATAACGATGGCCTGAATCTGGGGGTGCTCATAACGGATAATATCGCCCACCGCACGGGGTTCCATCCACTTCAGGGTATCCAGGCCGGTGGTGTTGCCACCAATAAGGATACGGTCGATCAGGCTGGAGGCCTTGTCGTCCCCCAGGGCCTGGGTAAGCATGGTGCGAATGTAATCATCATTGCCAACCCCCAGCCCGGTCTGGCCGCCAACAGCCTCGACAAACTGGTTCAGGACATAGGTAACATCGTCCTTGCTGACGTCTTTCATCTGGGCCATGGCCACGCCAACCCGCTGGACCTCTTTCGGCCCCATGTGCTTGAGCACTTCGGCAGCGTCGTTTTCGCCCAGTGACATCAGCAGGATTGCCGCCTGCTCCACCCGCGGAATCTTGCGCTGGGGCTTTTGCGCCGCATCAGGCTGGCGGTTGTTCTCATCAGTCATCGACATTCACCCACTGGCGCATCACCTGGGAGACCCTTGCGGGGTCTTCAGCAATCAGGCCTTTCAGTGCATTCAATTGCCTATCATAGCTGTCTGTCGCGCCGGGCAAAAGCAGATCGTCCTGTGAATGCATGGCTTCGCGCAGAGCGTCGCCGCCTTCGATGCCATCAAGGCCGTCATAGCCGTCGTCGGAGTCACCCCTGCGTTCGCTGCGGCCACCGCCGGACAGACTTTTCAGGGTGGGTCGCAACAGGCCCAGAACCAGAACCAGAATGACCAGGCCTGCGAGCACCTGCTTCATCAGGTCCCAGAACCACGGCTGCTCCCAGAACGCCGGTGCTTCAAACTCGATCTGCTCTTCGGCGGCGAACGCAGTGTTCATCACCGTAACACTGTCACCCCGGGCGGCCGAATACCCCACGGCATCGCGTACCAGCATGGTCAGGCGCTGCAGTTCCTGTTCCGGCCAGGGTTCATAGCTGACTTCGCCGGTCTGGGGATCCACCACTTTCATATCATCAACCGCCAAGGCTACCGACAAACGTTTTATGCGGCCAAGTTCCTGGCGGATATAGCTGACGGTGCGGTCCATTTCGTAGTTTCGGGTCGACTCTTCACGCACGTTCACCGGCGGCGCCTGGACGTTGCCCTCGTCATCGGCGGTTGCCTGTTCCGGAACTGTCGGCTGAGCGGGCGGCTGGTTGGACAGGGCGCCGGGGATTCCACTGGCGCCGCCACCGGCACGCCGCTCGGACATCTGGCGCTCGCTGCGCACAGCTTGCTGTTCGGGATTGAACAGCTCCTCAGCCTGTTCCACCGAGGAGAAATCGAGATCAGCCGTCACTTCCGCACGGAAACGACCGTCGCCCACCACCGGCCTGACCATGGAGGCAACCCGACGAGCCAGGCGATCCTCAACGCGGGAGGTGTAATCGTACTGGTCTTCAATCTGCTGGCTGTCACCGCCGTCCTCACGACCGGTGAGCAGGTTTCCACTCTGGTCGACCACGGTCACATTATCCTTGCTCATTTCCGGAATGCTGCCGGCAACCAGGTTCACGATCGAGGCAATCTGCTCCTGCTCCAGGCGACGACCGGCAATTACTTCAAGGAACACGGACGCTGTCGGCGTGCGCGCGTCGCGGACAAACACCGAGCGCTCCGGAATCGCCAGATGAACCCGAGCGGCACGAACCGTGCGCATGCTGCCAATCGTTCGTGCCAGCTCGCCTTCCAGGCCACGGCGGAAACTGATGGTTTCCATAAACTGGGAGGTTCCAAGGCCACGGTCCTGGTCCAGCAGTTCGTAGCCCATGGTCTGCTCGTCCGTCACGCCCTCTGCTGCAAGTTTCAGGCGGGCGTTATAGACCTCATCGGAGGGCACCAGCAATGCGCCTGTGCGTGGATCCATACGGTAGTCGATGTTGTTGGCATCTAGAATGGTCGTGACATCCTGTGGGTTGTAGCCGGACATATCCCCCACCACAGGCTGGTAATTGGGCTCCTGGGCCCAGAGAACTACAGCAACGCCAAGGGCAACACTGGCGGCAAGCCCCACCATCAGGCCCACCTGTCGCAGCAGGTTCAACCGGTTGAAGCCGAAAATCAGGTCGCTACGGCTCTCGCCGGTATCGTCTCCCCGCGCCGCGGGCATGTTCGAGGATGAGGTTTCAGCAGGTACGCTGGCCATGGGTCCGCTCCGCTATCAAACCGGCATATTCATGATGTCTTCGTAGGCCTTCACCACCCGGTTACGGACCTGGGTCAATGCCTCGAAGGAGATGGATGCTTTTTCAGACGCGATCATGACGCGGGAGATATCCATGTTCGGATCGCCCATTTCATACGCCGTCTTCATATCACTGGATGTTTGCTGGAGTTCGTTCACAGAACCCACAGCCTGGCTGAGCATGTCGCTGAATTTGGGAGTGTCGGAGGTTTCCTGGACCTTGGACGGCCCGTCCATCCGTCCGCGAATGTTGTTGTCCTGTTCAACCCGCTGATTCTCCATCATCTGCGAGCGCATATTGCGAATTTCTGAAAGGACACTGTTGATGTCAGCACGCTGAACCATGATTCACTCTCCCGGCCCGCCGTATAAATGGGCAAGCCATTGACCTAGACATATCTGAACAGGTCAAAGCAAACCGCAGGCCAACATAATTTATTTGTTAATTTTCATAATGTTAATTAACAATCGGAGAGAAAGGCGAAAGACAGCGACGGTCTTTTGACGTGGGCACAAAAAACGGCACCCTTGGGTGCCGAACGAAGGAGCCTGTTGGTTGTGGTCAGGCGGCGGCCAGCTCTGCATCCAGATCGATGCCGGCATCGCGCATCTGGGCCAGCTTGTATCGGAGCGTGCGCGGGCTGATACCCAACTGCTCCGCCGCCCGGTTGCGTCGACCACGCTCTTTTTTCAACGTTTGGATGATAATCCGGAATTCACGCTGTCGGACTTCATCACCCAGTGACGTGGAAGATAGCGCTCCGAGACCCGACAGGCTTTCCTCGGCATAGGTATCCTGAGCGTCCCGATCAGGTGACTCAGCCCCGGATTCGGAAACGACTGGGTGTGGCGAGGCCGGAGATGTCGTGCCGGCGGGGCCACTTTCCATACGCCCGGTAATTCCGAGTTCCAGGCAAAGGTCACCAGCATGGATGACATTCCCCTGGTGCAAGACCAGCGCCCGCTGTATCGCGTTGTCCAGCTCGCGAACGTTGCCCGGCCATTGATGACCCATCAGCGCATCTCTGGCGTCGGGCGCGAAGGTCACGCCGGTCAATTTCATCTTGCGGCAATGATTTTTCAGCAATGCATTCGCCAGCGGCATGATATCCAGTGTACGTTCGCGCAGTGGCTGCCAGTGCATGGGGAAGACCGTCAGCCGGTAGTACAGGTCTTCACGGAATTTGTTTTCCCGCACGTAATCGGACAGATCCCGGTTGGTGGTGGCAATAACCCGTACATCCAGGGCGATGGTCTTGCGACCACCGACCCGCTCAACCTCGCGCTCCTGCAGCACCCGCAACAGCTTGGATTGCAGGCCAGGATCCATTTCCGAAATCTCATCCAGCAGGATGGTGCCACCGTTGGCCTGCTCGAACTTGCCCGGGGAGGATGCAACCGCACCGGTAAAGGCACCCTTCTCGTGGCCAAACAGGATGGCCTCCAGCATATTCTCGGGAATTGCCGCGCAGTTGATCGCCACGAACGCCTGGTCTGACCTGGGAGACTGCTGGTGAATATAGCGCGCCAACACCTCTTTACCGGTTCCACTTTCCCCGGAAATCATCACCGTCGAGTCACTGGCTGCCACCTTCGCCGCCAGTTGGAACATCCGTTTGCTGATCGGATCTTCCGCAACGGGCTGGTCGACACTTTTCTGGCGGCCGCCGCCGACCACTCTGGTCACCGCATCCACAAGCACTGAGGGCTCGAACGGTTTGACCAGGTAGTCGATGGCACCGGACTGCATCGCGGACACCGCATGGCTGATCTGACCATAGGCGGTGATCAGCATGGCCGGCAGGCCGGGGTACCGTCTTTGTATTTCATGCAGCAAATCGTGACCGGACATTCCAGGCATGTTCACATCACTGACAACCATATCCACCGGTGACTCAGCCAGCTTCGCCAGGGCCTGCTCCGCATTGGCGGCTTCACGCACGCGAAACTTTGCCAGCTCAAGGGTGGTAACCAGCGCTTCTCGAAGATCCTGGTCATCCTCAACAATCAGAATTTGGGCTTTGGCCATAATAGCCTCCGATCAGTCATTCTTTGATGGCTGCTGCCGACGGTCACCCGTCGACAACGAACGCATCAATGGCAGGGAAATGATGGCAACAGCACCTCCGGCGGCAGGCGCATCAATCGAGAAACGACCCTGGTGCGCTTTCACCACCGCCTGGACCACGGCAAGGCCCAAGCCGGTGCCGTGGGATTTGGTGGTATAGAACGCTTCCAGCAATTGACTTGCCTGCTCCGTGGTAAACCCAGGACCGTTATCACTCACGCACACCACCAGTTCCTCGTCAACGGACACAACGGCAACTTCAACGTTCGTCGCCCCGGCCTCCACGCTGTTGTTCACTAGGTTGGTACAGGCACCCACCAGAGCATCACGATTGCACATCAGCGCGGCGCTATTGACCTGGTCACTCAACTCCACCGACACACCGGCAGGGAGCTTCAGTCCTTCCAGCGCGGAAGCCAGCGCCTGAACCAGGGTGTCGGCAGACAATTCCTCTGCCAACCGCGTCTCGCCCCGGGCGAAAATAAGCATGTCACGCACCTGCTGCTCCAGGTGCGTCAAGCGGGACATCAACCGTGAGGCACAACGCTGACGCATCTCCTCGTCCAGGTCTTCCTGGCTGAGGTGCCCGCCATACAGAATGGCAGCCGACAGCGGTGTGCGAATTTGATGAGCCAGGGAAGCCACCATCTTGCCCATGGCGGAAAGCCGCTGGGCATGGGCGAGCTGAGACTGCAAATGACGGGTTTCAGTCAAGTCGGTCAGCAGGATCAACTGCCCCGGCTGGTTTTCCATGGTACGAATTTCAATACTGACACGACGGCCATCCTTGAGTGACACTTCGTGGCCATCGTCGCGGCGGGGCGCAAAACAGCGACGGATAACATCCACCCACCGCTCTCCACCAAGAGGCTCCCCCAACAACGTGATCGCCGCCGGATTGGTCTGCGTCACCACCCCCTGGCTGTCGAGCACCACAACCCCGGCCGGTAGCGCATGCAGAAGCGTCGAGAGCCGGTCTGCCAGCTCCTCTTTCTGCTCCAGCTCCGCCTGGCGCTGCTGGGATTCCGCGGACAGCTCCCCGGACAACTGATTAACACGGGACTCAAGAGTGCGGTAGGAATCAGTGATCTGTCGGGACATCTGATTAAACAGCTCCAACGCTGTCCCCACAGCCTCATCGTCCTGCTCCGGGAACAACGCCGTCACCTTGTCATTGACATCGGCAGCCGCATTGGCAGACGCCTTTGCTGACGACAAACCCACAAACTGTAACTGACTCATAAACTCGCCCTCTGACCGGACTAACCCCCGGCCCGTACCAATCGGATGGATCGTTTGGACGAGACTAAGCCAGCACTGTGCCAACTTTAAATTTTGTTTATTTTTCAACAGGAAGGAAAAACAGAGGAAAGGTATACGACGGGTTTCCGTCGCCTAAAAACAGCGATGGCGCCGAAGGTTACAAACCTTTGACGCCATCAGAAACCGATTCTTTGGGGGATTGATCAGCTCTCCTCGGACTCTTCATCCCGAAGTCCATACTTCCGGACCTTCTCAACCAGCGTCGTTCGACGAATCCGAAGCTTTTCGGCTGCCCGGGCCACTACTCCCCCGGCTTCATCCAGCGCCTGCTGAATCAACTGCCTTTCAAGATTGGACAGGTAGTCCTTCAGGTCGATGCCGTTCACCGGCAGCAGAGCCGGCGCATCCAGCCCCACCAGCCCGGGAATGCCAGAGGGCATACCGGAGTCTTCCACTGGCCGGTTCTCGTCGTAATCGTCCACGTAACGGAACTTCTTGGGCAACTCCTGAACCCCAATGACACCGTAGGGGTGCATAATCGCCAACCGCTCCACCAGATTCGCCAGTTCGCGAACATTCCCGGGCCAGTCGTGGCGGCAAAGACTCATGATCGCCGCCGAGTTCAGCCTGAGGGAGCCCCGCTTTTCTTTCTCCATCCGCGAAATCAATTCATTGATCAACAGCGGAATGTCTTCAACCCGGTCACGTAAAGCGGGCATTTCAATGGGGAAAACGTTCAGGCGGTAATAGAGATCTTCACGGAAATCGCCCGTTTCAATCATGTCTTCGAGATGTTTATGAGTCGCGGCAATGACCCTGACGTCGGCTGACTGAGTCCGGTTACTGCCAACACGCTCATAAGTGCGTTCCTGCAGAACCCGCAGAATCTTGACCTGCATGTTCAACGGCATGTCGCCGATCTCGTCCAGAAACAGGGTGCCCCCCTCGGCCATTTCAAACCGACCTACCCGCGAGGTGATAGCGCCGGTGAACGCGCCCTTCTCGTGCCCGAACAATTCGCTTTCCAGTAATTCCGCTGGAATGGCACCGCAGTTGACCGGCACGAAGGGCTTGTCGCGACGAGAGGAATGGTAATGGAGGTTTCGCGCCACCACTTCCTTGCCCGTTCCCGACTCGCCAGTAATCAGCACACTCACATCCTTGTCGGCCACCTGCTCCATTAATTGGCGTACCGATTGCACTTTTCGACTCGTACCAACAAGGCTACGGAAAAGCTGTAGACCACGTTGCTGCCCCCGTTCACGGGAACGTGCAAACTGATCCCGGTAGATCTGTGCACGGTAGAGCGAGTCCACGAATTTGGTGTAGTTAAGCGGCCATTCCATGCGGGCAATTACCCGGCTTGTCTCGTCGTCGGAGAGGCCCGCCAGATCAGGGTCGCCAACCAACAGCAAAGGCACCCCCTGAGCGACCTCGCACACGGTTGAAATCACTGCGGTCACGCCATCGTCCTCGCCGTTAACAACGGCAACGGAAATTGACTCCAGATCCTCAGCGTCACCGCTGCTCAGCAGTGAATGGGCATCGGCCCCAACGACAATGCCCTCTTCGCCGATAAACTCAAGAATGGTAGAAATGTCACGTCTTTTCGCATCGTCCTCGCTGAGCACCAGCACCTTGTTATTCTTCGACATCCAAACGAATCTCTTGCGGGGATTTGTGCGGTATTTAAGACTGTAAGTGGGCCTGAGTCAATTTTATGACGCTATTTTGGCCGATTTAACGAGACGTTTTGATAGGCTTTTGCCGCGCTGCGGTTCTGGTTCACCCCTTTCAGCGCTTTCTGGGCTTCCGCCTTGGCTTCATTTGCCGAAATATTGGCACGATCACAGAATGTCTGCAGGGCTGCCAGCCTTTCCCTGACTGGCTCAGGGCTCAGCTCGCCGGCCTCAAGGGCCGCCATAACCGGCTCGATCGTCGGTTTGACCAGCTCATTCAGACGGGACAGTTCGTCCCAGTTCTTCTCCGCAAGCGCGGTCTTCAGGTGTTCAACCAGGGTATCCACTGCCTCTAGCTGTTCCGGTACCGACATAATTGCATCTCCTTGAAAACGGTCCGGTAGCGCCCCGTGCCTCAACCGGCCCGGGGCTGCCAGTCATCAGCGGCGGGCTGCTCTCCGGGCTGCCGAGGCAGAAAACTGATTACCACGGAAGCCAGGCTCGAAATCATAGGCGGGGAAGCCATTATCCAGACCATCAATGTAATAGCGCTGGGCGTTCAGATCGTAAGTCATCTCCATGGTAGTCCAGAATACCGGCTCACTGTAGTAGCTGATGTTGTGAGCTTCGGACACCCGCCAGAGTTCATCATTGCTGTCGTACTCCTCCGTGGCAAGAATCTGCCAGCTATCTTCGTCGACGTAGAACACCCTGCGGGAATAGATATGGCTGATACCGGTCCGCAGTTTCGCTTCGACAACCCATACCCGATGTAGCTCGTATCGGGCCAACTCCTGGTTGATGTGCTGTGGCCGAATGACATCGTCCGGCTGGACATCCGCGTCGTGAAGCTTGTAGGCATTGTAGGGCACGAAGATCTCACGCTTGCCTTTCAGCTCCCAGTCGTACTGGTTAGGGGCGCCATTGTACATGTCTTTCTGATCAACCGAGCGGAGGGATGAAGAGTTCGGCAGATCGGTTTCATAGGCCAGGTTCGGTGACCGGCGCAGCCGCCTTGAGCCGGCATCGTATCGCCACGCCAGCCGGGGTGAGCGAATCTGATCCAGGGTTTCATGAACCAGAGTGATGGTGCCCGCGAGACTGGATGGCGCGATGGTGTCGGTTTTCAGGTAAAAAATCTTGTTATCGATATCGGCGAGGTTCGCGCCGCGGCGGCTGTAGGCAAAGTAATAGTCGTACTGGTTAACAACCTGGTTGTAGGAACCGTTCACCTGGGGCGTCGCTGAAGCGCTACGGAACGACAGTTCCTCTCCGCGATAACGCAGGATGTGGTTCCAGATCACCTCCAGGCCATTCTTTGGAATCGGGAAGGGGCTGGTCATGATGGTGTCACGCACACCGTTTCCGTTCGCCAGAAGTTCCGCGCTGCGGGCATTCTCCCGGGACTTTTCGTACACATCTTCCGGGAAGGCCGCGGTACGACGGGTCTGGTACACCGGCATCACAAATTCCGGGCCATATTGCTCAAGCATACGGATGTGTCCGTCGGTCAGCTTGTCGCGATATAGATCCACATTCGCGCCGGTAATAACAAACAGAGGCTCATCCTCGGGAAACGGGTTGGTTTCCACCTGCCCCGGTTTCCAACTAGCGGGCGGCTTGGTTAGCCCACCTGTCCACGCAGGAATGCTGCCAGAGGCATTGCCCTGCCGCTCAGCTCCAACTGGAGTCAGTTCGCTAGCCAGCCGCTGAGCTTCGGATTCACTGACCTTTGCCAACGCAACGCCTGACAACCCAAACAATGCCACTGTAAAACCCGTGACCCATTGGTTCCGCATTCCCTTCTACCTCCAAGGTAACCGATCAACCCATGTATCATTCGCGGTTTGGCATGCCTACGCCGGAAACAACAACAGGCGATCAAATGTTATTCAATCGGGGCGCCTTTTTGCCAAATTCAAACGACCGTTTCAAGTGAATCTTTGTAGTTTCTTGTCAAAACCACCAAACCAACGGCGGGAGGAGAAATTCACAATGAAAAATGTTATAGTTGGCGATTAATTCATCGCACAGCAGTGAAACCACTCTCAGGTACTACCATGGCTTCACAGTGGCATTCGTTGGTTTCCCAGAAAATATTCCTGGCTCGCAACCTGTTGGGGCAGCTGGAGCACAGCGACAGCGTTCCAACGCAAGAAGCGCTGCTGCAAGGCAGCATAGAGCTGGGGCTGAGGGCTCGAAAACTGACGCTGGTAATGATCGCCAGGGTGTATCAGCACAAACATAGCCAGCCTGATGACCTTGAGGCACTGGATGAGCTGATCGGAACCCACAGCCCGGAAATGACAGAACTGGAGCAGCTGGCCAGTGACGGGCGGAGTTGGTGGAGTCATCTCGAGCAGCTTGAGCGTCATCAGGGCAATCCCCCGGTGACCCGAAAAACGGTCAGCAATGAAAACGTGATTGCGGTTGCAGCTGACACCGGCCCGGATCGCTCAAAGCAGGCTCTGGAAACCACTCTGGGCGCGATGAAACACTTTATCGATATCCTCGAGGATCGGCACAGCGAATGGTAATGAACCACGGCGTTGCCGGACCCAACAGGAATGAACTGAAAGGCTAACTTAATGTCACCATCGTTTTTCGAGATTGTACAACTGAGCAACGGAGACTATGCGCTTCGCCGCATCGACGACGACAGTGCACCACTGGTCCAGATATCATTTTCGACGGAAGCCAGGGAGATGATGGAAGACCGGGACATGAACGTGGCCAAGGCCATGATTGCAGCCGGTATTGAGGCCGTCGGTAACGTTGCCCATGATATCGACTGGGAAGACGAAGAGCCGGACACTCAGGACATCCGGCCCTCCTACACACTTCATTGACGATCAGCGCTGGCGCAGCACCACACCATGACTGTTACCCCGAGCCGAAGCCTGCTCCAGTGACGCGAGCGCTTCGCGCCCGAGCTTGTGGGTCCACATGACCACAGCGTGACAGGTGCCTGCGCTCAGTGCTCGCTCGGCAAGCTCCCCGGCTGGGTAGTCAGGAGTAGACCTCAACACCAACAGTTCGCCTGCAACGATGCCACGCATGGTCTGCCACTTACTGACAAGGCTTTGGGGCGGATCAATCCAGGCTAACCAACGCTTCTCCTGATTCAACTGCGTAAGCATCGGTAGCAATAGCTGGAAGTTCTCAACCTGCCCTTCGGGCAAAATGATTTCGGTCACATTGCCTGCCGGTTTGGCTGGGCGACTCCTGACAGCAGGCGCCCTGACGGTATCATGGTCGCTCATACCGGCAACCTCTGAACCGACAAACCTGCCGCCTCCGTGAGCATAAGCCAGATTCTGATTAAAGCTGAGTTGTTCCATGATAAGCCTCACCTGCCGTTAAGCCGCGCCCGCGGTGTTCAACACTCAACGAAACACAGCCGGATATGTCCGGACACCCTGGGGGTGTCAGTGAAGGTCCGAGCGCCGTATGACCCCGACGCCGAGCCCCTCAATGAAGAGTTCCTGTTCTGTCAGATCCACTTCTATGGGTTCGAATTCCTCGTTCTCGGCGATCAAGTACACTTTCGAGCCTTCCTTACGGAACCGTTTGACCGTGACTTCCTCACCTACCCTCGCCACAACCACTTGTCCGTTGTGCACATCGTGGGTGCGGTGCACCGCCAACAGGTCGCCGTCAAGGATGCCAATGTCCTTCATGCTCATGCCGCGCACCCTGAGCAAATAATCCGCCGAGGGCGAGAAAAATTCAGGCTGCAGGGTGCAATGGTCTTCGATATGCTCCTGGGCCAATATGGGGCTACCGGCCGCCACCTGACCGATCACTGGCAAACCAAGATCAGCCTCTACATCGGGAAGACGTATTCCCCGGCTGGCTCCCGGCACCATCTCGATGGCGCCTTTTCGGGCCAGTGCCCGCAGATGTTCTTCTGCGGCATTGGCAGAACGAAACCCAAGTTCCGCCGCGATTTCTGCACGGGTCGGCGGATACCCGGTCTCGTCAAGGTAGCGACGAATAATATCCAGTACCTGTGTCTGCCTAGCTGTCAGCTTCATTTAGGTTGCCCCGGTTAGCCCTGTTTTTATATACAGTGATTTGACTATATACAGTGTTTTATCCAGTGTAAACCCTGTAAACGCAATTTTTTCTTGAGCCGCACTGGGTGGCCCGTCCACCACGCCCTGACGTATGACTGTGTTAAGGTAATCGCAACCAAAATAGGGAGTCGCCTGAATGAGCAACAGATGTAGGTTACCGGACATCCTCAAGACGGATGACGGCAAGGAACGCAGAGTTGGCGTTGAAATTGAGTTGTCCGGCCTCGGTTACGAAGATCTCGTCTCGCTGTCCGCAAAACTGCTGGGAGGCACCGGAAAGTCTGTTGCGCGCTATGTGTCCGAGGTTGAAACGGAACTCGGTGACTTTACCATCGAACTGGATTCGGACCCGATAAAGGACCTTGATCTGGCCGACGAGCGTCTTCCCGAATCTGTCAGGGAGCTTGGCGGCCAGGCCATGAGCGTGATCGACGCAGCCGCCGAGAAAATCGTGCCCCTGGAGATCGTCAGCCCTCCGATGGCTTTCAGTAAGCTGGAACGCATAGAGACACTTTGCGATGAGCTGCGCAGAGCAGGCGCACTCGGCAGCCGGGAGGCGCTCTATTATGCCTTTGGTTTGCAATTGAACCCGGAGCTACCGGACCTCAGAGCCACAACGCTGGTGCGCTACCTGCGGGCCTTCGCTGCGCTCTACGAGTGGCTGAAGGCACGCCACCAGATCGATTTCAGCCGTAAGCTGACCAGCTACATTGAGCCCTGGAGCAGCACCTACATTGACCTTCTGATTTCAGAGGATTATGCGCCGGACATGGAGCAATTAATGCGGGACTATCTGCATTACAATCCAACCCGCAACAAGGCCCTGGACCTGCTCCCGCTGTTCGCACACCTGAACAGCGATTTGCTCGCAGAATATGTGGAGGATGAGCGCATCAAAAGCCGGCCAACGCTTCATTACCGGCTACCCGACTGCGACATTGATAACCCTGACTGGCATTTTTCCACGGTTTGGAATGACTGGATTGTGTTGGAACAACTGGTGGCCAACGCTGATGACTTATCGAAACTGGTTACGGAGTTTCGCAACAGTCGCAAACTGAGCCTCCATAACCTGACCCACAGCTGGTTAGACACGTCTGACCAGTGGCTTCGGTCCGGGAACTATGTCTGAAAGCCCGGTAGATAAGCCTGAACATCCGGGCCTTACGATTGGCATCAGCGGCCCGGCACGCCGCAGCCTCGCCCACCGGCTGATCACCTTCGCGCTGCGCCTCCATGGAGCGCGTACCCATTTTATCCGCCCGGGTTCGAAGGTGGACGTCTCCTTGCTCGACGGCCTTGTGCTCTCCGGTGGTACCCACGTGCACCCTTCGCGGTACGGTCAGACTCCCCAGGTAACCGCCCGGTATGACGTGCGCCGCGACGAAACCGATGTTCGTCTGCTGTCCCGTGCTGAAGAATTGAACATCCCGGTACTGGGTATCTGCCGCGGCGCCCAGTTTATCAATATTTTCCGCGGCGGATCTTTGTGCCAGAACGTGACACCTCTGCGGGTGAACACCCGCCACCGGCCGTTACTGTTACCGCTACAGACTGTTCGGGTCGTCAGTGACAGCCGCCTGGGAGAGGTGATGCGCAGCCCGGTCATTGGCGCGAACCGCATCCACAGCCAGAGCATCAAAAAACTGGGCACACATCTCCGCGTTGTTGCCGTGGACAACGACTCGTTTGTACAAGCGATAGAAAATACACGTGGGCAATGGCTAATGGGCATCCAGTGGCACCCGGAGTACCTGCTTTATCATGGCGGCCACCGGCGGATTTTCAGCCATTTCGTGCAGGCTGCGGAAGACAGGAAGCTGATTCGGCTGGATGAACCCGTCGAAGCCGCCGGAGAAGATGATGAGAATACCGCTCAAAATGGCAGATAACGCTGCAACACGGCCTTAATTTCACGAATTTCCCGAGCATCGTCGGGCAGAGCCGTCAAATAACGGGCCGCCCACTCTTTCAGTTGCTCGCGGGTGGTCACATAATGGGGGTCGCTCCCGGTCAGCCTGAACAGGATATCACGCTCCCGGGGCGTCAACCTGACCTGATTCTCGTGCAATAACATGGAGATCCAACTATGTTCCACAACGTCCATCGATACCTGCTGGCCTCCACGGCCCTGATTCTGTTTCCCCTGGGCGCATCAGCAGCAGAAGTCAGCCTGAGCGGTCAGGCCTCAGTCAAGTATACGCCAGACAGCGCACGGCTGCAGTTCACCGCCCGCGCCGAGCACAAGCTTCCCGAGACGGCCACTGAGGAAGTCAACGAGCAGATGGAGAAGTGGAGGGAGAGCATCGAGGACTTCCGCGACCGGCTCAAATCCTACAGCGACGCCTCGTTGAACCTTTACAGCCGTTCGATTCCATCACCAGAGCGTCACGAGGAGCCCCGACGAGTGGCCGTGGCTTCACAAACGGTCAGCTTCACCATCGATGACCTCTCTCTGCTCAACCCGATTCTTGCACAGGCGCAATCACTGGGTATGGACTACAACGTCGGTCCCCATCAGTTTTTTCATTCCGATGAAGTCGGTTTGCGTAAACAGGCCCTGGCGGGCGCCATTGCGGATGCGAAATCACGCTGCGAATTTGTCGCCCGGGAACTGGACAAACAGTGCGGAGAGGTGATGACCATTAACGTCGATGGTGGCCATCAACCCCCGATGCCAATGATGGCGGAAATGCGAGGCGCCTCGGACGCTGTCTCAGCGGTCGGTTCCCGTGAACTGGAGGCCCGGGTTAGCGCGACTTTTGAACTGGAGTAGATCACCCGCTCAGAAGTCCCGCGTATAGAATATATCCAGGGAGGCTGCCAGGCCACTGGCAGCCTCCAGATAGAAGTAACGTCCGATATCGTAACGTAGCGCCACCGTGGTGATGGGCTGGAAGATGCCGACACCGTAGCGGATGCTGAGTTCATCCGTCAGGTAACCACTGGCCACTACTGCCGATTCATCCCCGGAACCTTCCGCCTCCAGCGTCAGATTGCGTATCCCGAATTCCTCGCCAATACCCTGGGTTACCTTGTTAGCCTGAGTCAGCCCCAGCGATATGGCTGCCCTGCTCATTTGCCCCTCATCACCACGACTTTGCGGTGCCCGGCCGAGGATCACATATGAGAGCGCATCGGTCTGAGGCATTTCCGGTTCAGAAAACACTTCGGTCCGGGGCGAGCTCACCGGGCCGCTGAGGCGGATGCCGGCCACCACGTTGTCCACACGCCGCACTGCCTCGATGTCCAGGTACGGTTCTGACAGTGGCCCCACAAACACCAGCCTGGCCCGGCGCAGGTCGAGCTCCTGACCGTAGGCCTCATACCGGCCTTCAACAAGCTGCAGGGCGCCTCGGGTATCCAGGTTGTTGCCGATACGCAGTGTCCCCTCAAGGTTACCGGTGACACCGAAACCACTAAAGCTGACCTCGTCCTCACCGACCACGACAGTGACGTCCATATTGAGAGTGCGGAGCCCGCCTTCCTTCTCCTCAGCACCGACGATAACCTCGTCCTCGGATACGGACACGGCCTGGGCGGGCAGCTCACGAATTTCGATCGTGCCCCGGGGTACGTTCAGGTTACCGGAAACCGACAGATCGCCGCCTTCGTAGGCGATAGTGATATCCGGCACCAGCTCCACTTGGGCGTACGGCTCGTAATTGAAGGGCAAACGGTCACCGGTCAGCCGCACTTCCACCGACGGTTCCGCCTCCCAGGCCAACGACCCTTCTATGTTGCCGCTTCCGCGTTCATTGCTGCGCCAACGTCCGGACAAATCCGCGCTATATCCTTTCAACTCCAGGCTGACCACCAGATCCTCAAGCGGAATCGGTAACCGCGGATCGGCAATGTGACCGCCAGAGAGCGCAAGCTCGCCGTTTACAGCTGGCTTCATTAGCGGCCCAGACAGTGTCCCCTCGCCATTGAGCTCTCCCTCAACAACCTCCAGCCCGGCAAATATGCCAGCCATGGCGATATCCAGGCCTTCGATGCTGAATTGCCCATCGACTTCACGGGCATCACTATCCGGGTCGACCGACATGCCGACAGAGAGATTACCAATATCGGGCCCCTGCAACTGCAGGTCCAGCTCCGCCACATTCGGCTTCAAACTCAGGCGGGTGGTGAAGGTGTTGTAGCTCAGGCTCTCCCATTCGTCCCTCACCTGCACTTCAAACTCACCGGAACCGGCATCGATGGATACTTCACCATCCGGCCCATCTTCCGTCATGACCACTTGCAGGTCAGCATTCAGCGTTGCGTCCCAACGCAGGGTGTCCGGCAACAGCGGGGAGAGTGCCGTGGTCGGGAAGTTTTCAATGCGATAGGCGATATCTTGAGTCGGGAGCAGAGTCTGGTCCTCGGCACAGACAGACGCCTGTTGCCACTGCCAGCAGTGCTGTCCCAACGTGAGCTTGCCCGCTTCGGTATACTCGAGGGCCGCGGACTCTGACAGGGTCCATTGCTGGCCTTGGGCAGGCACACTGATTTGCCCCTGCTCAAGCGCACCCACCCAAGCATTCCAGCTTTCCGAGGCGTCTCCGGCCAGCAACAGCGACAACTCAGCCTCTTTGTGGCGGGCGTTTAGCCTGAGTTGGTGATCATCCCGAGTTCCCGTCAGTGCCAGCGACAAGTCTTCCAGTAGCTGTTCGCCATACCGAACTTCCTTTCCCCGAAGATCCGCCTGGATGTTGAACCCTTCGCGTAGCGTGGCCGCCAGGTCCAGGCTGGACAGACTCAATTGATCCTGCCATGCCAGGTCGCTGCCAGTGAGTGTTACCTTGCCACGGGGTTGGTCCACGGTGCCGGAAACCGATGCCGTACCGTTGACCGAACCTGCCAGCCCCGGCAGGAAGGTTTCCGGCGCAGGCAGGTTCAGTTCCAGGTTGCCGTTAATCTGTTGCCCCCATCGGCCCTGGCCGGTCACCCGGTTGTCCCCTACCTCAAGCTCCAGGTTCGACAATGTCCAGTTACCGGCATCACTGTCCAGCGCACCTCGTATCAGCGCGTCATTGGCCTGCCAACTCCCGGAAAGGTCCCATTTTGCCTGCAGCGTAGGCGTTCCTTCCTCCTGCAGACGTCCGCTGGTACCCACGTCGCCGCTCAAGCTCGCTTCCAGGGCGGGGAGCCAGAAACCGGGGTTAAAACTGTCCAGCGTCAGGCTTGCATCCCACGACAACTGATCAGCGAACGCCACGTCCGCACGGCCGCCGAGAAAACCCGCGCCGGTATTGACGCGCAGGTTCGTCAACGCAACAGACTCCAGGTCACCCTCAAGATCTCCCGCCATATCGGCGTCGCCCATGGGGCCGCTGACACTGGCGTCAATGCTCGCCTGATAGGCTCCCCCCTGGTATTGAACGTCGCCGTTGAATTGGCGCAATGTGACCGGCGGCTGTTCAAAATCCGGAATCAGGCTGTACCAGGGAAAAGCGTCGAGACTGACCTTGGCGTCTGCCTGAAGCGCCTGCTCCCAGCTCACGTTGCCGGTGACGAGGAGGCGGCCCGTCTCAGCCTCATTATTCCCGGGGCCGGTCAACACGAGCTCCAATCCATCGAGACCCTCTGTAGTCACCAACCCCTTCAATGACAAGGGTATATCGCCTGTCGATCCGGGCAGCACGGTGCGGGAGTCCGAGCGGAAACCGTTCTCAAGGCTGCCTTTCAAGGCAACCACGGTGTCTGTCAGCACCAGGGTTTTCGGTAACCCCTCCGCCGGGACGAACCGGCCGGAACGAACGGTCAGTTCCGCCGGCAGGGCGCTGTCCAGCGGCGCCACCCGGCCAGCCAGCGTGGCATCAAGATAACCGCTGCTCTGGCCCTGAACTCTCAGGTCAGCAGCACTCCCGGTCAGATTGAGTGCCAATTGCCAATCAGCGCCATATGGGGGCGGGAGCATCAGCCCAACCTCCAGATCCAGCGGCCAGTCGCCCCGGGTCTGGAGCCTGCCGGAGGCATCAATGCTGATATCATCCCGAACAAAGGCCAGGTTCTGCAGATGCCAGTCCGAACCGGAACCCTGAGCTTTGAGCTGGAGCCGGTCCCAGACCTTGGCATCGTTGAGCATAAAGGGGCCAAGGTTCACGTCCCGGACCACCAGCCCCAACGGAAGGTCGACGCTGGGTAGACTAATATCACCGCTGTCTTCTTTGGGCTCGCCGGATGGCTGCAGCGTCAGATCAATGCTGTCTGCCAGAAGCCGCTCCAGACAGAGCTGTTTGTTGAACAGGCAGGTGGGCGACCAGTCAACGACCGGCGACTCTACCTGTAGCCCAACACCGTAGCCCTGCCATGTCAGGGAGGCTGCCTGCCACTGCCCCAGCAACGAACCCTGCCCCTGCTCAACCTCGAGGCCGGGAACCTGATCAATCACCCAGGCGGTGCCGGTTTCCGAGCGCAGCGCCAGCACCAACAACCCAATCAATAACAGCGGTAGCAGGACAATAACGGACAGCGCCACCAACAACCCGTTTCTCAGGCGTTTTGACCGTTTTGGTGTTGGAGTTTTCGCTTCGTCGCTCATAACTCCGGCCCCATGGAAAAGTGAATGCGCCATTCACCGCCAAACTCGGGATCCAGGCCTTTGGCGACGTCCAGGCGCAGCGGCCCGACCGGGCTGATCCAGCGAATGCCCAGGCCGACACCCGTCGCCAGTGGGTCCGACAGGTCATCCATGGCGTTGCCTTCGTCAACAAACGCCGCGACCCGCCAGTTTTCGGTAAACTCGTACTGATACTCGACACTGCCTACCATCAGGTAACGGCCACCAATGGCCACGTCCTCGCTGTTCCGGGGTGACAGCGTCTCATAGCCATACCCCCGCACCGTCTGGTCGCCACCGGCAAAGAACCGCAATGACGGCGGCACATCCGAGAAGCGATTGGTGGCCACGCCACCAAACTGGAACCGGGACAGAAAACGGTGGTTGTCCGCCAGGGTGTAGAGGCCTTTTACCAGAACATTGGCATGGAGAATATCCACATCGGAGATGACGGCACGGTGAGAGCCGGTCACATCGAACTGGATACGATATCCCCGGGATGGATCCAACGGCGAGTCCGCCTGCAGTTTCGAATACCCAAGCCCCGGCAGCAACAGACTGCTCTGCTCGGGATCATCATCGCCGATGCGAAAACGCTCACCTTCCCAGCGGATCGAGGCAACCTGCAACCAGCCGTTATCGAGCTGGTGTTTCCACTGCTGGCCAAGGGTAAGCAGCTCAGACTCGACGTCCTCAATATCCTCCCGCTGATAGCCGGCGGAAAGGCGAATGGAATCGGTCATGGGAGGATCAAGGGGCAACTCGTACCAGGCGCCCACGTTTTGACGCGGCGCCGAAAGTTCCGTCTGCGCGCCACGGCGATGGCCCATGGGGTTGATCCAGTGCTCCCGCCAGTTACCGCTGAAACGCGGTCCCACATCCGTGGAGAAACCGACACCGGCAGCAACCGAGCGCGGAGGACGAGTGGTCAGGTCCACCGACACGGGTATCACTCCGTCCTCGGCTTTACCAGGCGATGCGTCAATGTCCACACCGGAAAAATAACCGCTGTTGGAGAGGTCGCCGCTTAGCCTCGCAACCTTGTCGGCGTGATAGATCTCACCGGGCTCAAAACGTACGAATTGCTCAAGCAACTGCTCCTCGAAGCCATGCCCTTCCTTGAAGCTCACTTCGCCCAGGCGATATCGCACGCCACTACGAAAGACCAGGGAAATATCCGCAGTGTGCTGTTCCGGGTTGACTTCCAGCCGGCGGGTGGTGAACTCACCATCAAAATACCCCAGCCGGGTGGCTCGGTTCTGGATGGTCTGCCGCAACGTGCTGTACTGGCCGTGATTCAGCACATCCCCCTCTGATGGCTTTTCCGGCAGGGTTCCCACGAAATCGGAATCCCGACTGGCCGGGCCTTCGATGGACACCTGCCGGGAACGGACGCGAATGGGTTCGCCGGGCTGCACGGTCAATACCAGGCGAGCGGGTATTTCGTCATCGCCGGGCTGTTCGACCACTTCCCACTGAATCATCGGGCTGTAGTAGCCCAGCGCACGGAGCGCCTCTTCCACTTGTGCTTCGGCGGTGCTGGCGTATCGTCTAAGGCTTCCGGCACTGCGGCCCTCAACCTCACCCAGAAAGGCTTCCGCATTATCCTGAAGCTGCGGATAGTCCCCCTCCACGTTGACCTCCACCTGCTGCGCCCAGGTCAATCCTGGCGTTGCCAGCATCATCAGCCAGACGATCCCGACAGGGCGTAGAAACAGAGGTCTAATGTGGGAACACATCAAGCAGCATTACTTCAGTGAAAGTGGGTGAAAAGGCGCGTTGACAGTATGAGTGTACCGGGTAGCGGTCCGTTTAATCCATGGCAATTGACCATCTTGCCTGTCTGTAATGCGCTCTATGCCAATGGCGAGGATGCCCGATGCCCCCATGATCGCGTAACACCCACTGCATCGGATCGCCGGACAACCGGAAACGGGCGGCGCCAGCCAGGAGAGAACGTATGGCCAGGAGAGAACGTATGACACCCACCCCCGTCGGCCTCGCCCTGTCGATGATGAATCGGCTTGCAGCCAACCCCATGCTGGACCGGCTGGGACTGCGTCAGTCTTTGGAAAGAACTGCCTATCACGGCACCCGTGCCGGATTTCGCACCCTTGCCTACGCTGGCCGGGAGTTCAAGCGCGTGAACAACTGGCTGCCCCGCAAGCAATTGCCGAATCGTATACCCGAGGATCTGTTCGACCTCTCTCTGACCGATGACCAACAGATGATCACCGACATGCTCCGCAGACTGGCAGAGGATCGGATCAGACCGGCGGCCTCAGACGCGGATGAAGCCGGGGAAATATCTGAAACCGTCACAGCGGCCACATCCGAGCTTGGCCTTGGCCTGTACGCAGTACCGGAAGCCTTTGGCGGCGTGGCGGAACATCAGTCTCCCGTGACCAGTGTGCTGATTGCCGAACAACTGGCCTGGGGCGACATGGGCATCGCAACCGCACTCCTGTCGCCGTTCAGTGTCGCCCAGGCCATCACCCGCTGGGGCACCGGGGAACAGCAGAGCCGATACCTGCCAGCGTTCTGCGACGACGCGCCGCCCATAGCCACCATTGCCATTGACGAGCCCATGCCCCTGTTTGACCCGAACAGGCTGCAGACCACCGCCAGCGAAACCGCAACCGGCTACACCCTCAACGGCCTGAAAAGCAGCGTGGTCCTCGGCGCCAGGGCAGACTTGCTATTGATTGCCGCGGAACTGCATGGCCGACCGCGGCTGTTCATCGTGGAAGCCGGCGTGACAGGCCTCCAAACCAAACCCGACCCGGGCATGGGGCTGAGAGCCTCCGCGCCTGTCCAGTTGCGGCTCGACAACGTTGAACTGTCTCCTGACGCCCTGCTGGGCGACGACGATTTCAACTACGAGGCGTTTCTGGACTGCGGCTCGTTGCTCCGCTGCGGACTTGCCATCGGCACATCACAGGCCGTTCTCGACTATGTTATCCCCTACTGCAACGAACGGGAGGCGTTCGGAGAACCCATCAGCCACCGCCAGTCCGTGGCGTTCATGATCAGCAACCTCGCCATAGAAACCGACAGCATGCGCATGCTCACCTGGCGCGCCGCCAGCCGACTGGAGCAAGGCTTATCAACGCACCGTGAAACATCCCTGGCCCGGTTACTGTGCAACGAAAAAGCCATGGAGATCGGCACCAACGGCGTTCAACTGCTGGGCGGGCACGGCTTCGTCAAGGAACATCCGGTCGAGCGCTGGTATCGCGACCTTCGCTCCATCTCCACCCTGAGCGGCGGCCTTCACGCCTGATCAAAACGTAAGGACACCTCTGATGAATCTCGAGATACCGAAGAAATTTTCGCCTCTGATCAATCAGGCACAACAAGTGGCCCGGGAGGTGTTTCGCCCAATATCCCGCAAATACGATCGGGCGGAACACGAATACCCCAAAGAACTCGACCTGTTTGCCTCCATCATGGACGGCATGAACGACGGCGCGGCCGACGGTGGCACCGGCGCCGGAAAACTGGCCCGCTCCGAAAGCAACGGCGGGGGCGGTAATCGTAACGGCACCAACATGAAAACCGTTCTGGGGCTGACCGAACTGTGCTGGGGCGACGTCGGCCTGGCCCTGTCCATCCCCCGACAGGGCCTCGGCAACTCAGCCATTGCCGCCGTTGCCAACGAAGAACAACTCGCCCGACTGGGCAACACCTGGGCCGCCATGGCCATCACCGAACCCGGCGCCGGCTCCGACTCCGCCGCCATCCGCACCACCGCTACCGAAGACGGCGACGGATACATCCTAAACGGCGAAAAAATCTACGTCACCGCCGGAGAACGCGCCGACGCCGTCGTGGTCTGGGCCACCCTTGATCGCAATAAAGGCCGCGCCGCCATCAAATCCTTCGTGGTGGAAAAAGGTACCGCCGGCATGACCGTCGAACGCCTGGAGAAAAAACTCGGCATCCGCGCTTCCGACACCGCCGCCATCCGCTTCGACAACTGCCGCATTCCCAAAGAAAACCTCCTGGGCGACCCCGACGTCAGCGTCGAAAAAGGCTTCGCCGGTGCCATGCAAACCTTCGACAACACCCGCCCCGTCGTCGCCGGCATGGCCATAGGCGTCGCCAGCGCTGCCCTGCAGAAAACCCGCGAACTCATCGCATTAACCGGCACCGACCTGGAATACCACCACCAGACCTGGACCCAACCCGCCGTCACCCGCGAACTGCAACTAATGGAAGCCGAACTCGAAGCAGCCCGGCTCCTAACCCTCCGCGCCGCCTGGATGGCCGACAACGGCCTGCCCAACTCCAAGGAAGCCTCCATCGCCAAAGCCAAAGCTGGCCGCGTGGGCAACATGGTCACCCTGCGCTGCGTCGAACTCTGCGGCAGCCTTGGCTACGGCGAAACTGAACTACTGGAAAAATGGGCCAGGGACTCAAAGATTCTCGACATCTTTGAAGGCACCCAACAGATCCAGCTACTGATCATCGCCAGGAGACTGCTCGGTAAGTCGTCGGCAGAGCTGAAATAAGCTAACCTGTACGAAAGCGTCGAAAAATCAGGCAGGTGCAACCCGTTTTTCTCAACAGGAGGGCGGGCATCTCAGAGCCTGATCGCAGCGGATGTATCGCTTCTCCCCAGACCGTGCATTGCCAAGGATGGCAATGCCGAGCCCCCATGGATGGGTTAACGGCGTGTCTGGGGAGAAGCGATACATCCGCTGCAGACTCCAAACTCGAAGTCCTGGATTGATGAATGCTGAAGATAAACCGAGAAAACCTGAAAACCAGCCACCAACTCATCTGGTTCATCATAGACTTCCTGATGCTAGGCCTGCTTATCATCAACCTGGCCTTCATCATCTTCGACTCCATCTACAACTTCACCGGTGTCCAAAACCTGCTGGCCGAAAATACCCCGGTCATCAAAGAACTCTACCACCCCATCCACGAAAACTTTCTGTTCTACGACCTCATCTTCGTCAGCATCTTCCTGACCGAGTTCGTCGTGCGCTGGGGCTACGCCATCAAGGCCAAAGTCTACGACCGCTGGTACTTCTACCCGTTCATCCACTGGTACGACATCATCGGCTGCATCCCCGTTGGCAGCTTCCGCTTCCTGCGGATACTGCGGGTTATCTCCATCATCTACCGGCTGCACCAGTACAAAGTGATCGACGTCACCCAGACGCGAGCCTTCCAGTTCTTCAACTTCTACTACGAAGCCTTCATGGAAGAGCTCTCCGACCGCATCGTCATCAAAGTGCTCACCGGTGCTCAAGACGAGATTCGCAAGGGCTCACCCTTGTTCGAGCGCATTCAGAACGACATCCTCTACCCAAGGCGGGAAATGCTATCCGACTGGGTATCACAACGGGTTGCGGAAGCAGCCCGGGAAGGGTACATCCCCAATCGCGGCGCCCTGCGAAGCTACCTGGAAACCCGCGTCGACAACGCCCTCAAACAGAACCTGGAGTTGTCGAGGCTGAAGTACCTGCCTGTCGTCGGCCCAACCATCCAGGAAACCCTGGAAGAAGCCGTGGGGGACATCGTCGCCAACGTGATTCACCAGATTCTGGAAGACCTTGCTTCCGCATCCAACCACGCGTTCATCGAAGACATCGTCAACGTATTCCTGCCATCGCCCGATAACGAAGACGAGAACGACGAACACAACGAAGCCCTGATCAACCTGATTGTCGAAGTGCTGGATGCCGTCAAAAGCCAGGTCAGGGTCAAACACTGGCGTAGCGAACTGACCTGAGCTGAACCTGCCAACAACATCGAGGTTTTCATGGAACCACTGCACTACCGTTCTGCCGCCGAATTGATTAGCGACCTTAAAAACGGGGAGCTAACCAGTGTGGACGTCACTCAGGCCTTCCTAAACAGAATTCGCCAGTGCAATGACACCATCAATGCCGTGGTGACGCTCGATGAAGAGAAAGCCCTGGAAAAAGCCCGGCAAGCCGATGAGGTACGGGCACAAGGTGAGACACTGGGCGCTTTGCATGGGCTGCCACTCACCCTGAAAGACACCTGGGAGGTTGCCGGCATGGCCTGTACCGCCGGTGCACCCGCGCTGAAAGACTACATCCCGACAAAACACGCCGACGTGGTCCGGCGCCTGGAAGACGCCGGTGCGATCATCCTGGGGAAGACCAACGTCCCCATTTACGCCACCGACCTCCAGAGCTACAACAAGCTCTTCGGTGTCACCAACAACCCCCACAATCTGGCCCATACCCCCGGCGGCTCATCCGGGGGCGCTGCCGCAGCGCTCGCGGCAGGCATGACACCGTTGGAAGTCGGCAGCGACCTCGCGGGTTCCATCCGCACACCGGCGCATTTCTGCGGCGTTTTCGGGCACAAGCCTTCCCGTGCCCTGGTCTCCTTCCGTGGTCACATTCCAGGGCCACCGGGCACAGAGTCACGGCCAGACCTAGCCGAAGGCGGGCCATTGGCGCGCTCGGCAAAGGATCTGGAACTGCTGCTGAACGTGATTGCCGGCCCCGCAGAGCGGGAACGCAACAGCTGGCAACTGGCCATGGCACCGGCCACCATTCATTCTCTGGAACAGACACGCGTGGGCCTTTGGCTGAAAGACCCGCTGTGCCCCATCGACGACGAATTACTGAACGGCTACCAACAGCTCGGGCGGACACTGGAAAGCAATGGAGCACTGGTTGCCGAAGCCCGGCATCAACTACTCAACCTGGAACACATCCTGCCTGCCTATTTCAACTTACTGGGTAGCCTTCTCAGCACGTCCATGAAACCGGCCCAACGCCGGCAAATGATGTGGATCTCCCGGCTTGAACGCTGGCTACACCTGTTTGGCCCTGTCACGGCCTTCATCGGAGAATACGGCCGCGGCGTGAACCAGCCGGTACACCAGTGGATGGCCTGGAGCGAAATGCGGGAGAAGATGAGGGCCGAAATCACTACCCTGTTCGACGAATTCGATGTGCTATTAACGCCGATCACCCCAACCACGGCCATTCGCCACGATCACAGCAATCCGGTGTTCAAGCGGCAGATCACCGTTGCAGGTCAGCCCAGGGCGTACATGGACCAGTTCTGCTGGATTGCCCTGGCTACCTTGCTCGGGCTGCCCGCTACCTCCGTTCCTATTGGAAAAACAGCGGATGGGTTGCCGTTCAATGTGCAGGTCATCGGTGCGCCGGGGATGGACCTGACGACGATCCGGTTCGCAGAGCTGCTGGAAGCCAGCGGACTTGCCGGCTTCCAGCAGCCGCCGGACCTCAGCCATTGACCAGAAAGTGCACCCAGATACTGGCCCCGTAACCCAGCGCAATCGCCGGTGTCCATTTCAGGTGACTGAGAAACGTATACTGCCCCCTGGCCTGTCCCATCAGTGCGACGCCCGCAGCAGAGCCTATGGACAAGAGGCTGCCACCAACCCCGGCCGTTAGCGTAACCAGCAACCACTGATAATCCGGCATGGCCGGGTTCATGGTCAGCACCGCAAACATCACCGGAATGTTGTCGACCAGCGCAGAGATCACTCCGATCATGACATTAGCAACGGTGGGCCCCAGATCGCCGTACAGCGTGGCCGATATCATGCCGAGATAACCAATGAAGCCCAGGCCGCCGACGGCCATAATCACCCCGTAGAAAAAGAACAGCGTGTCCCACTCCGACCGGGCAATATGGGAAAAAACATCAAAAGCACGACGCCCCTGGGCCCGGTCACCCGAGCTATCTCCCGGTGGGGACTCAAAGCCCTCGTTCCAGTGATATTCCTCATGGCGTTTGAGATAGAACCCAAAAATCTTCAGGTAACCGAGCCCCGTCATCATGCCGAACACCGGTGGAATGTGCAGGAACTGATGAAAACTGATGGCGGTGGCGATGGTCAGCAGGAACAGAGCGCAGATGACGAGCCCGCCCGGGCGAATAACGTTACCGAATGACTCGGGTGATGACGGCTGGCCCTTCGGCAAAGCCAGATGCATCAACGCCGCCGGCACCAGGAAGTTGACGATGGAAGGCAGCAACAGCTGGAAGAAGTCCTGGAACGGGAGTATGCCTTTCTGCCAGACCATCAGTGTGGTGATGTCGCCGAACGGGCTGAACGCCCCGCCCGCGTTGGCGCCCACCACAATATTGATACAGGACAGGGACACAAATTTGGCGCTGTCCCGGCCCACGGCCATCACCACGGCACACATGATCAGTGCCGTGGTCAGGTTGTCCGCGACCGGTGACAGACAGAACGCCAGGATACCGGTGATCCAGAACAGACGCCGGTAACCAAAGCCCTTGCCAAGCAGCCATATCCGCAACTGGTCGAAGACGCCTCGTTCCAGCATGGCGTTGATGTAGGTCATTGCCACCAGGAGGAAGAAGAACAGCTCCGCGTACTCCAGGAAGTTGTGCCGTATGGCCTCTTCGACTTCGCCATTGGCGCCCGCGGCGCGGTATGCCAGGGCCACGAGTATCCAGATCAACCCTGCCGCGATCAGCATCGGCTTGGATTTGGCCAGGTGAATCCGTTCTTCCAGAATGACCAATAGATACGCGACTACGAAAATCGCGATGGCAATGTAGCCCACAGGGTGGGAAATAAGATCCACGGCCCGGTCGGCATTTGCCCACACCGGTCCGGGCGCCAGCGATAACACGGCCGCTAACGACAGCAAGATCGACTTCATTCGAGGGGGTGCTCCCAACTGCGATGGAGTGCCCGGGACGATCGTCCCGGGGGGTTTGGTTATTCGATTTCGATCAGGCTCTCACCAGGCGCTACCCGGTCGCCTTTCGAGATATTCACCGCCTTGACGATACCAGACTTGGTGGCTTTAACCTCGGTTTCCATTTTCATGGCTTCGATGATCAGCACCGCGTCACCGGCGGATACCTCGTCACCCTCGCTCACCAGCACATCAACGATGTTGCCCGGCATGGTGGTGGTCACCTGGCCTTCTCCGGTGGCTCTGGCACGACCACCCTTGCGGGTATTTTCAGAAGCTTCGCCCTGGGATTCCAACTGAATTTCCTCGGGCACGCCGTCCACTGTCATGTAGAACCGGCGCTCGGTCTCGCTCACCGGATTGGCACCGGTCACATGAATATCGTAACTTTCACCGTGCACCGTGATCCGGAATTCGGTGGACACACTGCCGCCGGTCTTACCGTTGGCGATGGGCTCCAGGGCTTCCGGCTGCAAGGTGCCGTCGCGGCGTTGCTCCAGGTACGTGCGGGCCTGGTCCGGGAACATGGCGTAGGTCAGTACGTCTTCCTCGCTCTCGGCGAGATCACCCAGCTCCTTGCGCAGTTCGGAAAACTCCTTGGGAATCAGGTTGGCCGGGCGCTCTTCAATCAACTCTTCCTTGCCCACAGCGCGGCGTTGCAGCTGTGCGTCCACCTCTGCAGGCGCCTTGCCATACCAGCCCTGCATGTATTTCTTCACCTCATTGGTGATGGTGTCGTAACGCTTGCCGCCCAGCACATTGATCACTGCCTGGGTGCCAACGATCTGTGAAGTGGGCGTCACCAGCGGAGGGTATCCCAGGTCTTTACGCACCCGGGGGATTTCCTCGAACACATCCTGAATCCGGTCGAGGGCGCCCTGCTCTTTTAGCTGATTCGCCAGGTTGGACATCATGCCACCGGGCACCTGGGACAGGAGTACGGAAGTATCCACCCCATTGTAGTCACTCTCGAACTGATGGTATTTCTTGCGAACTTCGCGGAAATGGCGGGTGGCCTTGTCCAGCAACTCGAGGTTGAGGCCGGTTTCACAGCCAGCATCATGCAACGCAGCCACCAACGATTCGGTCGGCGGATGGCTGGTCCCGCCCGCAAACGCCGACAGCGCGGTATCGATATGATCCACACCGGCCTCCAATGCCGCCCACTGGCACATGGGCGCCATGCCCGACGTGGCATGGGAGTGCAGGAATACCGGCAGTTTGAGGTTCTTCTTCAGGCCGCTGACCAGCTCGGCGGTCACCGCTGGCGTCAGCAGGCCCGCCATATCCTTGATAGCGATACTGTCAGCACCCATGTCTGCCATGGTCTCGGCCTGAGCCAGGAAGGTTTTCACGTCGTGCACCGGGCTGACCGTGTAGCACAGCGTACCCTGTGCATGCTTGCCGACCTTCTTCACGGCTTTAATGCTGGTCTCCAGATTGCGCACGTCATTCAGCGCATCAAAAATACGGAACACATCGATGCCGTTTTCCGCGGCCTTTTCAACAAACGCCTCCACCACATCGTCGCCGTAGTGGCGGTACCCGAGCAGATTCTGACCGCGCAACAGCATTTGCAGACGGGTGTTGGGCAGAGCCTTACGCAGGGTACGCAGGCGCTCCCATGGGTCTTCCTTAAGGAATCGCACACAGGCATCAAACGTGGCGCCGCCCCAGCATTCCAGTGACCAGTAGCCGGCCTGATCCAGCCACTCACAGGCCGGCAGCATGTCCTCGGTGCGCATACGCGTGGCGATCAGGGACTGATGGGCATCCCGCAGGATGACGTCGGTGATGTGAATTTTTCTCTTACTCATGGTGCTCTCCAATATTCGTGTTACAGGCCAGCCTGGGCTGCGATGGCGGCAGCAACGGCCGTGGCAATGGATTCCGGTCGGGATTTGTCGCTGTACTCCAACAACTGCGGATTGCGCTCCACGAAACCGGTATTAAACGTGCCGGCCTGGAAATCCGGGTGGTTCAGGATCTGCTGGTAGTAAGGAATCGTGGTGTGTACCCCGTAGATAGCCATGTCGCTGAGCGCTCTGCGGGAACGGGCCACCAGTTCCGGCCATTCCCGCGCCCAGACAATCAGCTTGGCGCACATGGAATCGTAGTAAGGGGGAATCTCGTAGCCGGTGTACATGGCGGCATCTGTTCGCACACCCGGGCCGCCGGCGGAATAATAGCGACTGATGCGACCAAAGCTGGGCAGAAACCCGTTTTTCGGGTCTTCCGCGTTAATGCGAAATTGAGCGGCGAAACCGCGATAACTGATGTCGGCCTGGGAAAACTCCAGCGGCTCGCCCGCCGCGATTCGGATCTGCGATTTGATGATGTCGATGCCGGTGATTTCCTCGGTGATCGTGTGCTCCACCTGCACCCGCGTGTTCATCTCCATAAAATAGAAGCTGTCGTCGTGGTCGAGCAGGAACTCTACCGTGCCAGCATTCACGTAACCGCATTGGCGGGTAACCTGGATGGCCAGGTTACCAATAGTTTCTCGCTGCTCCTCACTTAACTGTGGCGATGGTGCCACTTCGATCAGCTTCTGGTTACGGCGCTGGATGGAGCAGTCTCGCTCATACAGGTGCACCACATTGCCGTGATGATCCGCTAATACCTGCACTTCAATATGACGAGGCTCAATGATGCACTTCTCCAGGAAAACCTCGGCACTGCCAAAGGCCTTGGTGGCCTCGGAAATCACTCGCTCGTAGTTCTGCCGCAATTCTTTCTCATTATCGCAACGACGAATGCCCCGGCCACCACCACCGGACGTGGCTTTGAGCATAACCGGGTAGCCAACGTCCTCCGCCTGGCGTACGGCATCTTCGACGTCATCCAGGTTGCCTTCCGAACCTGGTGTAACGGGGACACCTGCTGCAATGGCGGTCTTGCGGGCCTGGGTCTTGTCGCCCATGGCACTGATCGCCTCGGATGACGGGCCGACAAACGTTACCCCCCGCTGCTGGCAGATGGCTGCTAACTCGGCATTCTCGGAAAGAAAGCCGTAACCCGGATGCAGAGCATCACAGCCAGTTTCGACCGCCAGGTTCACGAGATGATGGGGATTCAGGTAACCGCTGAGCGGGTCCTTACTGATCTGATAGGACTCATCCGCTTTCTTGACATGCAAGGAGTACTGGTCCGCCTCTGAATAAACAGCGACAGACCGAATGCCCAACTCCTTGCAGGCCCGCGCAATGCGAACGGCAATTTCGCCGCGATTGGCGATGAGCACTTTTTTAATGGCCATGGAAGCTTCCTTCAAGTAATAGTCATTAACGGAAGAAAGCTGCAACCCGCAACGGCAGGCTGCAGCGTTGCGTTCTTCTACCCGGGGTTTTTCCGCACCGCATGAACGATATCGGAAAAAGATCCCGGGCCGGGATCAGGGGTCACTCGAATACCAAGGCGCCGGCTAAGCTCGTCAGCGGACAGCAGCCCGCAAATGACCTGCTCCTCTGCCCCAACGGCGACAGTGTCCATTACCAAAAGATAGTCCGAATGAAGCCCCTTGAAAATGGTGATTAATTCATCAATTTTCAGGTCCTGAAGCTTACCGAGCTCTATCGTTGGCAAGCGCCATACCGGCCGCATGATGTCCCGCGCAACAATGTCGGCGATGGTACTTCCACGCTGGTTGGCGAGACTCATGGGCCAGGAACCGATCAGATCCTTCAGGGTCAATATTCCGACCACCTCATCATTTCGATTGATAACCACACAAAAGGTTTCTCCGGAAACATCCAGTGTCTTCTTGACCTCCTGGATCTCTCGCGATGACCGGACGATCACCGGGGCTTGCCTGGTGAAGTCCTTCAACAGCTCCGACGCGGCGGCGTCATTGGTGAGGGTGTCCTCGTCTTCCGGTGAAACAAGCCGGTATCTGGCTCCGGCAGACAGGGGCGCTTGAACGCTTGATTGATTGCCCATGGCAATTCTCCTGGCTAAAGACCATTTCTCCAGGCGCGGGGCACCCACGCAGGGGCAGCAGCGCCTGAATCAGTTCGAATGTCTATAGCTGGGAGGGAGGCGCCTGTGACTGGCCTGGGTAACTGAGAATTCTTCTGGGGGGGCCGTCAAAGGCCAACTGGTGAAGGGCGCGGGACGTCAACGCCGACGGTGGATAAACGAATGTGGGCGATAAAGACAACACATCGCCGGGTGACGAGGCCCCTTCTGAGGATTCGGAACTGCCTTGCCAATCGCTCAGCGCGACAGTGGTGGCAACAGGATCATCCAGGGTGGGGAGCGCAACGGTAACCGATGTCCAGACAACAAATATCAGTGCCAGCAACGCAACGAGGTTGCCAGACAGACTGAATGTGTGTTCGGAGCGACGGGGCATCATTTCACCGTGTTAGTAGTTGCCTAACTAATGCAAAGGCGACGGCTAATGATAACCTCAGGGGATGGTGGCAATGCAAGCTTTCGTGGCCGATACGGGAAAAGCGTGTCCTGAAACGAATAAGGGCCGGTCAAAGACCGGCCCTTATTGATATGGTAGCGGGGGCAGGATTCGAACCTACGACCTTCGGGTTATGAGCCCGACGAGCTACCAGACTGCTCCACCCCGCATCAAACTGCTGGTTAACCGGGTAAGGCCCCGATCAACGAGGTGCGCATAGTACGGGGCGTTGATGCGTCTGTCAAAGGGAAAAATGAATTTTTTCGCCAACTTACCGCTCAAGTATGGCAGTCACCCCCTGTCCTCCTGCGGCGCAGATGGAGATCAGGCCACGGCCGCTGCCCTTCTCTTCCAGCAGCTTCGCCAGAGTGGCCACGATACGCCCACCGGTCGCCGCGAAGGGATGGCCGGTGGCCAGACTGCTGCCCTTGACGTTCAGTTTGTTTCGATCAATGCTCCCCAGCGGCTTTTCCAGACCCAACCGGTCCTTGCAGAACGCAGGGTCTTCCCAGGCCTTCAGGGTGGAGAGCACCTGGGCGGCGAACGCTTCATGGATTTCGTAGAAGTCGAAATCCTGCAGCGTCAGCCCGGCTTTTTCCAGCATGCGTGGCACGGCGTAAGCAGGTGCCATCAGCAGGCCCTCCTTCTTGTCGACGAAGTCCACTGCAGCCACCTCGGAGAACGTCAGGTACGCCTTGATCTCCATGTTGTTGGCTTTTGCCCACTCTTCGCTGGCCAGCAGCACACAGGAGGCACCATCCGTCAGCGCAGTGCTGTTGGCGGCGGTCATGGTGCCGTTCTCACGATCAAATACGGGCTTGAGCGTCGCCAGCTTTTCAAGGGTCGTGTCCGGGCGCAGAATGTTGTCTTTCTCCAGGCCTGCCAGTGGAGTCATCAGGTCCTTGAAAAAACCTTCATCATACGCGGATGCCAGTTTCTGATGGCTCTCATAGGCCAGCTTGTCCTGCTCGTCGCGGGGGATGGACCACTCGCGGGCGGTAATCTGACAGTGCCCCCCCATGGACAACCCCGTTCTGGGTTCGCCGTTTTGCGGAATTTCCGGTTTCAGATGGCTCGGACGAAAACGACTGAGCACTTTCAGGCGTTCTCCGGCTGTCTTGGCCCGATTCAGATCCAGAAGAATTTCACGCAGACCCTCGCCTACCCCAATCGGCGCATCCGAGGTGGTATCAGTGCCGCCAGCGATGCCGCACTCGATCTGCCCTAACGCAATCTTGTTGGCCACCAGAATGGCCGCTTCGAGGCCCGTACCGCAGGCCTGCTGGATATCGTAGGCGGGTGTTTCCGGCGCCAGGCCGCTACTCAGCGCGGATTCCCGGGTCAGGTTAAAATCCCTGGAGTGTTTGATAACCGCGCCAGCAACGACCTCTCCAAGGCGCTGCCCCTCCAGCCCGAAGCGATCAACCAGTCCTCGCAGCGCACTGGTCAGCAACTCCTGGTTGCTGACCTTGCTATACGCGGTATTGGAGCGGGCAAAAGGAACCCGGTTGCCACCAATAATGGCAACCCGGCGGATATCGCTTTTAGCGGCCGTGGTCTTCTTTGCCGTCGACGTTTTCTTTTGGGTGCTTTTCGGTGCCTGTGCCATGATGATGTCCTGTTTAAACGAGTGTATCCGTTGCGTTGCAGTCTAGCGCCAACCGGGCCCGGCTCATTGGCATCCCTGACAACCGTAACAGGGCATTGAGTCAATTCAAAAGCGGCCGGATTCTTTAACCTGTACGCCGATATTCGTTTCGCAAAAGGAAAATGCCATGTCTGATCGCTATCTCAAGTTCGTCAATACTCCGTTTGGCAAGACCGCCGCCCAGTCCCTGGGGCTGCCCGCCCCGGTTCCCCTGAAACGCTGGAAGCGCGCGGACCAGCCGTTTATTGAGGGCGACGTGCTGATCGGCGCTGCCAACAGCAGCAAAGCTATCTCGACGATTGGAAAGGTGCTGGGCGCCAGCGCCGCAAAACTCTTTCATGCCAGCGCCATAGACACTCTGAACGATTCTGCCAAAAGCGGCAACAAGGCCGAAGCCTTGCCCCTGAACGCGGACATTGATCGCAAATTCTCCGCCCTGGTGTTTGATGCCACGGGTATGAAAGACACCACCGATCTGAAAGCGGTTTACGATTTCTTTCACCCCACCATCCGCAAGCTGGCGGGCAACGGTCGAGTGCTGGTGATAGGCCAGGACCCAAGCACCTGTCGCCAACCCGCCAAGGCCGCTGCCCATCAGGCACTGGAAGGCTTCGTGCGCAGTGTCGGCAAGGAAGTCGGCAAGAAAGGAGCTACCGCGAACCTACTGTGGATGGCCCCCGGCGCCGAACAGCAACTGGAGTCCAGCATCCGGTTCTTTTTATCGCCCCGATCGGCCTATGTCTCTGGCCAGGTAACCCGCATCAGTAAGGGAGCGACCGCTCACGCCAGCAACCCTGTCGCGCCGCTGGCCGGAAAGATTGCACTGGTAACCGGTGCGTCCCGCGGCATTGGCGCGTCTATTGCCGAAACCCTGTCGCGGGATGGCGCCACGGTCATTGGCCTGGATATCCCACCGGCCCTTGAGGACCTGCAGAAAGTTATGGCCCCCATCAAGGGTAAGGCGATGGCGTGTGATATTACGGATGAGAAAGCGCCAAAACAGATTGCAGACTTTGTGAAGGAACATTTCGAAGGCATTGATCTGGTCATCCACAACGCCGGCATCACCCGTGACAAAACCCTGGGCAACATGCCCGAGCATTTCTGGGATATGACCATTGCCGTGAACCTGACCGCCGAGGAACTGATCGACGAAGAGCTGATGCACCAGGAGCTGCTGCGTGAAAACGGACGCATTGTCTGCATTTCCTCCATCAGCGGCATTGCTGGCAACTTTGGCCAGACCAATTACTCCACCGCCAAGTGCGGCGTGATCGGCTATGTAGAGGCGATGGCAAAACAGGTGAAAAACGGCGTGACCATCAACGCGATAGCGCCCGGGTTCATCGAAACCCAGATGACGGCCGCTATGCCGATTACCATTCGCGAGGCCGGCCGGCGCATGAACAGCTTGTCTCAGGGCGGTTTGCCAGTCGACGTGGCCGAGGCTATTGCGTGGTACTGCAATCCTGCATCAAACGGCGTGAACGGGAACGTTGTTCGGGTTTGCGGGCAATCGTTGATTGGAAAATAACGAGGGGGAAAATGGTGGGTGGTACTGGGATCGAACCAGTGACCCTCGCCTTGTAAGGGCGATGCTCTCCCAGCTGAGCTAACCACCCGGGATCTGGAAACAAAAAAATGGCGGAGCGGACGGGACTCGAACCCGCGACCCCCGGCGTGACAGGCCGGTATTCTAACCAGCTGAACTACCGCTCCGCATCAATCCCGGCCTGATCGGCCTTAGGGACCTGAAACCGGGCGGGGTGGCCCGGTGATGCTGAAAAGTGGTGGGCGGTACTGGGATCGAACCAGTGACCCTCGCCTTGTAAGGGCGATGCTCTCCCAGCTGAGCTAACCGCCCACTTTTACAGCACACTGGTGAGTCAGCGTTGCTGTCTCAACCAAGTGAGACGCGCATTTTAAGCATTTGTCTGGCGGTGTCAAATTTTTTCCGGAGTTTTTCTCAAAAAACCTGCAACTCGTTAAAAAATGTACAATTTTCAATCAAGCCTGTTTATCACTCCCGGTTTTCTTTGCCGCCTTCACAGACTTCAACCGAGTGGCTTTCTGTCCTGCCTTCCTCGCCTTGTGATCAAGTGACAGCTCGTTCACACGCGACTTTCGATCCGCAGGCAATGCCCGCTCCGCCAGCGAGCAATTGAGATGATCAAGACGTTTTCTGAGGCTAGCTATCCGGTGGCCTGCGTTTTCCAGTGCCTCGGGAAGCAATTCTCCGGAAAGCCGGCGAAACGTTAGTTGTAATGAATCTCTCAGCGACATGATCCGGCAACCCTCTGAATACGGACACCTCACAGTCTAGTAACCGAAACCGGAAACAACAATTCGCAGTACACCAGATCGGCGACGTTAGAATATCCACCAACCGCCACCGGATTCTGCCTCTTCCCGACGCTCCCGCTCCTGTTCCAACGCCGCATACTCCCGCTCCAGTTCCCGCAATCGACGATCGCTTTCAAGAGGCACCGTAGGGCCACCGCCAAAGGGCCAGTACCAAGGCGTTTCGTCATACTTCCCCTGTTCTCTCAGGCGCTCGATTTCAGCCGCTCGCTCCTCTTCCAGAAGAACCAGATTGCGCTCGTAGTCTGCGTCCTCATTCACCTCAACAATGGAGGTCGCAGCGTGATTAGGGGCAAGCAAATCACTATTCAGAAAACGCGTGGAGACAATTTCTTTGGCCTGCATGGCGTAGTCACGGGTCACGAGCTGCAAGTCGCCAGACCTCAGGGGGTGGTCCTCGGCGAGTTCCGGATGGTTACTCTCCGGCTCTTGCAACTCGTTATAGCGCAGGTAATACACCCTTCCGGGTTCGACCTTGAGCGTGGCGTCTGCAATCAGGCTCAGGCTGAACGAATTGAGCCCCTCAAGCCCCAGCAGTGGCCGGCGGATGGCGATATGCCGCTCGCCAGGGGCAACTTCAAGCCAGGTAAAACTGTCGTTTCGAATATTGAAATAGTGGTGGTCGTCTATGTAAACGCTTGGCGCCTCGATCTCGTCCGCAGCCCACTGGGAATGGGTGCGGTAGAAATAGAGAACCGCATTGCTGCGATCCCACTCATCATTGCCGATATGAACGAAATCGTGCCCGGATACCGGGTGCAAAAACGAGCCAACGCTTTTACCGATGGACTGGTACACCGTGCAGCCGGCACCAGAAACCAACAGCAAAGCCACAAATACGGCCGCCAGTGGCCGGGGAAAACCGGGAAAAAGAAATCGGGTTGTCATTGTTGTGCACTCTTCATCCTTTCGCGAGTTGTCCCGATCATAACAACTGCAATCTCGCGGAACTGAGAGCTACCGCAAGGGATGAATACAAACTGTTACAAAGCACAGCAGGCCCTGCCTGCCCTGCTGTGCCTGCTTACCCGTTCGCAGCCGCCTTCTATTGGCCGGACATCCGCGAGCGCAGATCATTGACCTCTTCCGACAGGCGAACCAGCCTTGAGGTTAATTGCGCCCGCGAAGAGTCAATCGAAGACACGGTTTCCCTCAGCCCCGCCAGATCTTTGCGAACGGCATCCAGCTGGCTGCCGCTGGACAGGTTATTGGTGGCCTTTTCCAACGCCGCAATACGGCTTTCCAGGCCATCAATGGTGAGGTTTTGCTCTCGCTCGAAACGCAACAGCTGGCGCTCCACCAGCTTGTCCACTCCGGCCAGGGATTCATCCAGCTTCGTCAATTGTGAGGCATTCTCCTGGCCAGTTTCGCGAACGGCGGTAAGCTGCCGCTCAAAGTCCGATTGAACCTTGTCCAGCCTGGAGGACACCGTTGCCTCCAGCTCCTTGACCGAGGCAGACAATGCTTCCCGCTGGCTGTTGCCGCTATCCACATCTGACCTCAAAGATTCCAACCTGGCCTGGTGGTCGTCGAGCCGCTTGCGGTTGCGGTCATTAGCAACCCCCCACAGCTTGGCGATCTCGCTGTCAGCCGTATTGAGGCGTTCCTTGTGGGACGCCAGCGTGTCTTCAATGGATTGCCCTTTCTCCTGCAGGTTCTCGCCGGTCTCGGAAAGCTCCCCCTCAAACCGGGCCAGCGCCAGTTTGCTTTGGCGCGCCCAGTAATCCGCTTCTTCCAGCTGACCTTCCAGTGCCTGTATACGCTGCTCTTGCTGATACCAGCCAGCGCCCGCCGCTCCGGCAACAATCAACAGCGCGATCAACAACACTGCACTGCGGCCCGAACCACCACCGCCAGATGTTTTCCGGCGTTTTCCAGCAGGTTTGCCCGGGCCGCCATTACCGGCCGACTCTGGCACGGGTGCTTGGCGTTTTTTGCGCTCTTCCACTTTATTGCCGGGCACGCCGGTACGTACTTCATCATCATCTGGACGGATTGGTTCCATAACAGCTCCGGTATATGGACGGTAACGTTAATAAAGCACGATAATACCCGTACCTTGCGACTCAGCAAAATGACGGCCAGGAGAGCTGACAGTATGCGCTCCTTGGCCATCGACTGTTTGCATGGCCACGGGGCCTTACATACAATGTCCGGCTTTCTCACATATCAGGACTGTTGCATATGCAGCCGCTTGTAGGACTCATCATGGGCTCGAAGTCTGACTGGCCCACCATGGAACACGCCGCCGAGATGCTGGACAAGCTGGGCGTGCCTTACGAGACGAAGGTTGTCTCTGCCCACCGTACGCCGGATTTGCTGTTTGATTATGCCAAGACTGCCTCTGATCGGGGCCTGAAGGTGATCATTGCAGGCGCGGGCGGTGCTGCTCACCTGCCTGGCATGGTCGCGTCACAAACGTCACTGCCGGTCCTTGGTGTTCCCGTCCAGTCCAAAGCACTCAACGGTCTTGATTCGCTGCTGTCCATCGTACAAATGCCCGGCGGCATTGCGGTTGGCACCCTGGCAATTGGTAAAGCCGGTGCCACTAACGCTGGCCTGCTGGCGGCTCAGATTATCGGTACATTCAAGGACGATGTCCGTATAGCGGTCGATGAGTTTCGCGCTACACAGACACAGACAATCCTGGATAATCCTGATCCCAGCGATCAATAATCAGGCATCGGACTTTGGTGTACGAGCGGGTGGGGGATGCTTTCCAAAACACGCTCCTTGCGGCACATCCATGTGGCGCTTGGGCTCCGCCATCCATGGCTCCACACAGTTTTGGAAAGCATCCCCCACCCACTCCCCGAACTAATGCAGATGCCTACTAATTAAAGGCAGGAGACAACGAATGAGAATTGGTGTTTTAGGGGCCGGTCAGCTTGGCCGGATGTTGGCTCTGGCTGGCTACCCGTTGGCCAAGACGTTTGTTTTCTATGATATGTCCGGTAATCCCAGTGCCGGGCTGGGTGAAGTGATTATTGATCGAGACGGTCAATACCTGGACGACCTCATTTCCCGGGTAGATCGGGTCACCTATGAGTTCGAACACTTGCCGGTGGACGTAGCAGAGCGAATTGCCAAAGAAAAGCCGGTTCACCCCTGCCCCCGAGCGCTGCAGGTTTGCCAGAATCGAGAAGCTGAAAAGACGCTCTTTGGCGAGCTTGGCATTCCCACACCAGAATGGAGAATTGCAGACAGCGCAGAGTCATTGCAGGCCGCTGCCGAAGAACTCGGTTGCCCGGTGGTTGCCAAATCCAACACCGAAGGTTATGACGGCAAGGGACAGGCAGTTCTTCGTTCACCGGAAGACGCAGCAGAGGCCTGGAAATCCATTGGTCATCCGCGTCTGATCGTCGAGAAATTCGTCGAGTTTCGCCGCGAAGTCTCCATTATTGCCGTGCGTGCCGAGGTTGGCGAACTGGCCTTCTATCCGATGGCGGAAAACGCTCATCACGAAGGCATCCTGCGTTATTCCATTGCTCCGGCACCAAAGCTGGAAAAACATGTCCGGGAAGACGCAGAACGTTACATCAAGGCGCTGCTGAACGAACTGAATTACGTCGGCGTACTAACGCTTGAACTCTTTGAAACCGCCGAAGGTCTGGTCGCCAACGAAATGGCACCGCGGGTCCACAACTCTGGGCACTGGACCATCGAGGGTGCCATGACCAGCCAGTTCGAGAACCACATCCGCGCCGTGAGCGGCCACCCCTTGGGAAGCACCGACGCTCGAGGTGTCAGCTGCATGATCAACATTATTGCCGAGCATGGCGACATTGAACGAATCCTTGAACTGCCTTACGCTCATGTACACCTCTACAATAAAGGCGAGCGCCCGGGCCGGAAACTTGGCCATGTGACCGTTCTGGCGGACAGCTACGAAGAATTGGTCTGGCGGGTAAAGAACTGCGCCCAGTTTTTACCCGGTTGTCCAGAGTTTAAGAGCACCCTGTCTGAGCAGTAGGCAGGGTGCACACAAGGGGTTGATATAACTCAAAGCGCCCCTATATTTAATAATGGCTTACATACACATAAACAGAGAGAATCAGGGAGAACGACCTCATGGCATTTGAACTTCCCGCACTGCCCTATGAAAAGAACGCACTGGAACCACACATCTCTCAGGAGACTCTTGAGTACCATTACGGCAAGCACCACAACACTTACGTAACCAAGCTCAACGGTCTGGTCGAAGGCACCGACAACGCCAACAAATCGCTCGAAGACATTATCAAGAGCGCCAGCGGCCCACTGTTCAACAACGCTGCCCAGGTCTGGAACCACACCTTTTACTGGCACTGCCTGAGCCCGAACGGTGGTGGTGAGCCTACGGGAGCGGCCAAGGACGCGATCGAAAAAGCCTTTGGTTCTTTCGAAGACTTCAAGAAAGAATTTAACGACAAGGCCGCCAACAACTTTGGTTCAGGCTGGACCTGGCTGGTGAAGAAGGCCGACGGCAGCGTTGCCATTGTTAATACCAGCAATGCCGAAACGCCGCTGACAACCGCCGACAAGCCGGTACTGACGGTCGACGTCTGGGAACACGCGTACTACATCGACTATCGCAATTCCCGTCCGAATTATCTGGAAGCGTTCTGGAAACTGGTTAACTGGGATTTCGTCAACGAAAACCTGGCATAACAGCGCTTCGGATACCTTGCAGGCCACAACCTGCACGCAAAAACGCCCGCACTTCGCGGGCGTTTTCGTATCTGTGATACAAACGATCTTACAAATTGATACACCCGTAGCCTGAATTATCTGGAAGAATTGCCGATACTGGGTACAGTAGGTAAAAACTGAACCATACTTGAAAAAGAATATGTCAGCCGAGAGCCCCTTTGCCCCAGGTGAGCGATACCGGGTCTCATTCAGTTGGAACGAATCAAACAGGCCTCCATGCAAAATTCTTATGAGGTAGAACATCGCCTGGGGTACCGGGTGCTGCGATGGGTACTCGCCGTGGCGTTAATTAGTGGGGTCATCGTCAGCACCGTGCAGGTCATCCTTGATGCCGGACGGGTATCGCAGTCTCTCGATGATCAGGCGCGGCAAACCATGGCACTGGTCAAGGACGCATCAACCCAGGCCGTTTTCAGTATCGATGCTGACCTTGCCCAACAGGTGGTCGACGGCCTGTTTGCTCAGGAAGCCATGCGTGTCGCACGCATTACCCACCCCGACGGCGAACCTCTCGGCAGCCGTGACCGCCCTTTGAAAGAAAGCGCCTCCCGCCGGATTACGGACCCGATTTTTGAATCTGAACGTTACTATCGCAAAGAGCTTTCCCGGGACACTGGCACCGGCAATGTTTACGGTTACCTTGAACTAAAGTACGACACCGGTCCGGCTGCCCGAACCTGGCTTGAGCGCGCTTCCATCACCTTCGCCTCCGGCATCGCTATTGCCGTCATTCTCGGAATGGTGCTGTTTGTGGTTTTCCATCTACTGCTGACGCGCCCACTGCTACGAATTGTACGCTCAGTTAAACAGGTCAACCCGGATCACCCCGATGACAATCTGATCCACCTGCCTCACGGCCATCAGAAAGATGAATTGGGCCTTTGGGTCAACGCCACCAACAACCTCCTGGTTGCGATTGGCGACAGCCAGACCCGCCACCGGGAAGCAGAAGATCGTGTTACCCGGCTCTCAAGGTACGATCAGCTAACCGGCCTGCCCAGCCGAGACACCTTCATGGAGTTGCTCCAGGCCGATATTGCAGACGCCAGTGATGACAACTTGGTCCTGTCACTGATCTGTTGTGGCATCGATGACTTCAAGTCCATCAACGAGCAGTGCGGTTTCCGCACCGGCGACATGATCCTGCAAACCGTGGCCGATCGCCTTACGCAGAAGCTCGGCGGTACGCGCTTTACCATCGCCCGACTGGGCAGCGACCAGTTTGTTGTGGTGGAGAAGGGATTGAGAGACGGATTTCAGGCCGCCGACACTGCCGACCGTATACTGGCCACCCTAAGCAGCCCGATGATCTTCGATGAGCAGACCATCACCATGACCGCCACCCTCGGCATCGCCCTATTTCCAGGAGACGCGAGTCAAGCCGACAGGTTGCTGCAAAACGCCGAACAAACCATGGCCCTGGCCAAGGAAGGCGGACACAATTATTTCCAGTTCTACGTTGCCAGCGTTGACCAGGAAATTCGTGAACGTAAACAGCTTGAGAAAGATCTCTCCATCGCGCTCCACAACCAGCAGTTCCACTTGGTTTACCAACCACAGATCAACCTGGAAACCCACCGGATTATCGGGGCGGAAGCTCTGATTCGCTGGGAACATCCAGAGAAGGGCCTTGTGCCACCGGATCACTTCATACCGGTGGCCGAGATGAACGGCAGTATCGTGGAAATCGGCCAGTGGGTTCTGGATCAGGCCTGCTGGCAGGCGGCGCGCTGGGCCAGAGACGGCATGCCCCTGCGCATTGCGATCAACCTTTCAGCGGTACAATTACGTCAGAACCACATCGTGGACGAGATTCTGGATACCCTGAAACGCCACAACATCCCCGCCGGACGTCTTGAACTGGAAGTGACCGAAACCAGTTTCATGACCAATCTGGAAGACGCCGTGAAGAAGCTGAAACGCCTGCATAAAGCGGGCATCAGCATAGCGGTGGATGATTTCGGTACCGGTTACTCTTCCCTGACCTACCTCAAGCGCATGCCGGTCCAGCATCTGAAAATCGACAAGCAGTTCATTCATGACCTGCTTGTCAACGAGGAAGACACCCGCATTGCCAACACCATCATCGACCTTGGCAAGAGCCTGAATCTGACGGTGGTGGCTGAAGGCGTTGAGACCGCGGAACAGGAATACTACCTCGCGCAGCGTGGCTGCAAACTGGCCCAGGGCTACTACTTCAGCAAGCCGCTCAAACCCCACGATTTCGAGGTATTTGTTGCTGGCTTTCACAACAAAATTGTCGAGAATAATGTCTGACCACTGAGTCACCCCACCAGGAACGCAAGGAGCCGCCCATGGGAACCACACTGATCGGCCTGATTGTTATTGCAGTCGTTGTTGTCTACATCGTGTTTATCTACAACCGCCTGGTATCCCTGAGAAACCAGTTCAAGAACGGATTTGCCCAGATTGATGTTCAACTCCAGCGCCGCCACGACCTGATTCCCAACCTGGTGGAATCGGCCAAGGCCTACCTTTCCCACGAGCGCAACACCCTTACCGAAGTGATGGAAGCCCGGAATAATGCGGTCAGCGCTCAGAAGGACGCTGCGGGCGACCCAGCAGATGGAGGCAAAATCCAGCGCCTGGGAAGCGCCGAGAACATGCTCTCTAAGGCGCTCGCCAACTTTTACGCCGTGGCGGAAAACTACCCAGAGCTTAAAGCCAACGAAACCATCCAGCAGTTGATGGAAGAGCTTTCCAGCACAGAGAACCGGGTTTCCTTTGCCCGCCAGGCCTACAACGATGGCGTCATGGGCTACAACATCTTCCGTGAACAGTTCCCCAACAACATCGTGGCCGGACTGTTCGCTTTCAAACCTTCCTCCCAGCTGGAGCTGGAATCTCCTGAGGCCCGTCAGGCGCCGAAAGTCGCCTTCTGAGGCCCGTTGCCATGGCACATCCCGGTTTTTTCCAGCGCCAGGCCAGCGCCCGTCGCAACACGGGCTTGCTGGTGGCTCTGTTTCTGGCCGCGGTCGTGATCATCACGCTCCTGGTTTGTCTGGTGGGTTATCTGGTAACCCGCAGCGAATACACCGGGCTGGCGTTTGCCGACTGGCTACTGAGCCGCCATGGGCTGTATACAGCGATAGCGGTCGTTGCCCTGATCGGTATTGGCTCTCTGATCCGCTGGGCGGACCTGTCGGGCGGTGGCGAGCGTGTTGCAAAAATGGTCGGCGCCCGTGCGATTGACCCCGCCACCAGGGACACCGACGAGCGTAGGCTTCGCAATATCGTGGAAGAAATGTCCATCGCCAGCGGCATCAGTGTGCCCGAGCTTTACGTGATGGACCACGAGACCGGCATCAACGCCTTTGTGGCCGGCTATACGCCCGGCGAGGCGGTCATGGTGGTGACCCATGGGGCCCTGACACAACTCACCCGTGATGAGCTCCAGGGCGTCGTTGGTCACGAGTTCAGCCATGTTCTCAACGGCGATATGCGTCTGAATGTCCGTTTGATCGCCATCCTGGCCGGCATCCTGATGATCGGACAGATCGGTGCCTTCCTGCTCAGGGCATCCTTCCACCGCTCCCATGTATCCAGCCACTCATCCCGTGACCGTCGGGGCCAGGCTGTTTTCGGGCTGGTAGGTTTGGCGCTGCTGGTAATCGGCTATGTGGGCGTATTCTTCGGAAGACTGATTCAGTCCGCGGTATCACGGCAACGGGAAATGCTGGCGGATGCCTCCTCGGTACAATTCACCCGTAACCCCGAAGGCATTGCCGGCGCGCTGTTCAAGATTGGCCTCAAAGGGGGCTATCTGGACACCACCAGCCATGCCAGTGACATGAACCACATGTGTTTTGGCGAAAGCGCACGCATGAAATTTGCAGCATTGCTGGCGTCCCACCCTCCGGTTCAGGAGCGTATCGAAGCCATCCAGCCGGGTATGTTTGCCCGCCTTCGCAGCAGGCTTAGAGACAGCGAACCGGGAAGTGCCCTTCGATCCATGGGCTCGCACCAAACCTCCGAAACCAGTGCAGATACGGCCCATGGAGCGGTTTCCGGCTTCAGCGCAGCCAGCCCTCGCGCCTCCACATCGCCCCTGAACACCCGGCCATCGGCAGATATCTCAACAACGGTAGGCACCGTCAACAAACGCAGCGAAGACTACGCCGTGGACCTTCTCAACCGACTGCCATCAACATTTCGCAACCTGCTTTACACCCGGGCCGGCGCCATTCAGCTGTGCTATGCGCTACTGATCTACCAGCTTCCTGAGTCATCGCAACAGAAACGGCTGGCGCTGGTCACCGCCAACGCCCTCTTTGCGCCCAACGCCGACCTGTTGAACAAACTGCTGCCCGCCCTTACCTCACTGGGCGAGGCAGTACGATTCCCGGCGCTGGAACTGGCCATGCCGGCCCTGAGAAAGCTCGATCCGGATGAGCGCAACCAGTTAATGTCGTGTACGGAGGTGTTGATCAGGGCAGACAACCGTCTGAGCCTCTACGAACTGGCCATGCATACCTTTCTTCGACGCCACCTGGCGGGAGACTCGGCCCGCCCGGTTCCGGTACGCCACCGCAGCTACCGGACAGTAACCGACGAGTTGCAAGTGCTGTTCAGCCTGATGGCCCGGGCGGGTGCTCGTCAGGGCATCGACAGCCAGGGACTGTTCACTGAGGCGATGGCAGGTTTTACCGACGGACGTAAGGAGCCGGAACTTCTGGAGACGGTGTCGATCAAGCATCTGCGGGATGCGCTTTTGGTGCTAAACACCCTGTCGCCGCTGCTAAAACCGGCAATTCTCGACGCTTGCGGCCATTGCGTGCTTGCGGATGGAGAGATCAAGACCACGGAATATGAGTTGATCCGCCTGGTGGCGGATCAACTGGACTGCCCGATGCCGCCACTGGCAGCCTGAGATCAGCCCCTTGGCCAATCAGTCAGGCTGAGGCCGGAACAGCGAGTCTTTCGTTGGCGGTCCTTCCGGGTCTGGCAGGCCCAGCTTCTTGCGCACACCGAGATTGATCTCCCACAAGCTCTGGAATTTCTCATCCGTGGCGGCTACAGCATCGGCCTTGCCAAGCATGATCGTCGGGCGCAGGAACACCAGCAGGTTACGTTTCACCCGGCGCTCGGATTCGGAGGAAAACAGACGCCCCAACACCGGGATGTCGCCCAGCAGGGGAACCTTACTCTTATTCACCTGCAAATCATCGGTCGTCAAACCACCCAGAACGATGGTTTCACCATCATCTGCCAGGACCGTAGTCTTGATTTCACGCTTGTTGGTAATGATATCGGAGGCGGACTCCACGCTGTCACCAATATTCTCGGTGGTCTGCTCCACCACCAACCGTACAAGACCATCGGCGCTGATAGTGGGTGTCACCTTCAGGGTGAGACCGATATCGCGACGCTCAATCGTGGTAAATGGGTTGGTTGTACCGTCACCTGTGACAGTGGACTGACCGGTACGGAAAGGTACGTTCTGGCCAACGATGATTTCGGATTCCTGGTTATCCAGGGTAATGATACTGGGAGTAGACAGCAGATTTGCCGCCGCCGAGGTCGACAGAGCCTGCAGCAGCACGCCCCAGGAAACGCCGTTTTCATTCCGCTGGCCTGCGCCAATGGTAATACCGCCGGTGGCCGGTGCAATCACCGAATCAGAAAGGATCGCACCCAATACGTCGCCCAGGCTTCGGCCGACGTTGTTGAAGTTGGTGCCGGCTATTGGCGTAGACTCGCCGGATTCATCACCCAGTGCCAACTGGACGCCCAGATCCTGCCCCAGCTCGTCGCTGATTTCGACGATGGCCGCCTCAATCATTACCTGGGCACGGCGAACATCCAGGGCCTTAACGATCATTTCAGCTTCCTGCATCATCGACGGTTCACCGCGTACCACAAGCGCGTTCAGCCCCTCGTCGGCGAAAACGGAAAAGTTGGTGTTACGTCCGCTTCCGGCACTGCCGCCAGCACCACCAGCCCCCCCGGAAGATTCCTTGGCCACCTCACCCATCACGCCCTTGAGAATCTCAGTAAGATTCTCCGCGTCCGCGTGGCTCAGGCGAATGACCTTGGTCGTACCGCCGGTGGCTGAGGGCTGGTCCAGCTTCCTGATCAGCTCCCTCATCTTGTCACGGAAGGTTTCATCACCCCTGAGAATAAGCCGGTTGCTGCGCTCATCGGCCGTTACGCTGTACTTGCGGGCAGCGTTATCGCCACCACCCTGGCCCAATTCCGCCGGAGCCAGTTCCTGCAGCAACTCGACCATATCGCCCACCCAGGCCTCTTCGAGCTGGATCACCTCCACCTCGTATTTGGACGGACTGTCGAGCTCTCTCACAATCTGTTCGATGCGCTGGATATTGGAAGAGTGGTCGCTGACGATCAGGGCGTTGGCGGCCGCCACCCCCGCCAGGTGGCCATACTTGGCCACGAGCGGGCGCAGGATGGGCACCAGTTCGAGGGCATTGGCGTTATCGATCTGAATAACACGGGTAATCAGCTGCTCTGAGGGCACCTCCGTAAACCGCTCCAGCGACTCAGCGGATTGTTTGGCGTCCACCTGCTGAACCACCTTGATCACTTCCTCGCCGGGAATGGCGGTGAAGCCATGCACCTGCAACACGGCCAGGAACAGGTCGTAAATCTCGTCCTTGTTCATGGGGGCGCTGGACAGGACGGTCACCTTTCCCTTTACCCGTGGATCCACAACAAAGCTGTAGCCGGTGATATCGGCCACCTGGGTCACAAAGGCGCGAATGTCGGCGTCCTTGAGGTTCAGTCGCCAGGTCTCCGTTTCCTGCCCGTAAGCAACAGACATCAGGGGCATCAGCAGGGCCAGAACAAAGGCCCGGAATAATTTGGATCTGTGGTTAAGCATCTGGCGTTATTGTCCTGTATCGTTAAATCCGTTCATCGCCACTGTTCAGGTATGGCATAGCTCACGGTCAGAATGGATCCGTCCCGTTCAATTTCTATTTCCAATTGCGGCTCAGACCGCCAATTCTCAAAAAGCATCATATCCTGCTCAAGATCCCCCAGCCGCTGGCCATTGACGGCAGTGATGACGTCACCGGCCCTGAGGTTGACAGCATTGAGCATGGCATTGGAACCATCGTACACATAACCGGACGTACCTCCCTCCCCGGTCGGGCTAAGCCCGTATGGTGCAAGCGCCGCAACTCCCTGGGAATCAAGCTGTTCCCGTGCCTCACTCAGGAACTGCTCCGGCGAAGACGCCGGTTCCGCCAAATCTTCTTCCACGCCCTCAACCAGGCCAGTGGAAAGCTGTTCTTCAAACGTCAGGGTTTCGTATTGCCCATTCCTGCGAATCAGCACCCGGCCTGGTTCCACTTCCGCCAGTTCGGCGTTACCGGGCAAGACCTCACCCACACGATAGTGCTCAGTTACTCCATTGCTTCCCGCAACTATAGCACCGGAGTCCTCCGGGCGCTCTGCCACCAGCACACCTTCAAGCCTGAGGTTGAGCCTGGTTTCCGGTGCCGACCGGCGTACCACTTCTGCGACACGGGTTTGCTCTTCCGCCCTGCCAAACACCTGATGGGCCGCCAGTGGCTGTAATCGGCCGCCACCTGAAGCGCTCGCGCGGCTGTCAGAGGCGGGTGCCATGGCCACCGGGCGGTCATCCCAGGCGATGAGCCAGGTTGTCTGCGCCAGTACCAGGGCAACATAAACCACGAGGCCCGCCAGTAACAAATTGGCCAGCAACCGGGGCAGTCGCCGGCTACCGATAACAGCCGCCATTGCTGTCACAGAGCACCTCCTGGAATCAAGGGCTGCTTGACCCTGAAGACGACATCACTGGGGTTAGCAGAATCTGGCCAGGGTTGGTCGGCCAGGTCGATCATGCGTTTATAGACTCGCAACTCCATCATACCGTTCCAGCGAATCTCGGCATCCGCCGCGGGGCCATCGCCGCCCTGCTCCGAGATGACCAGCGCAACGCCATCGGCCGTACTGTCCATCGTCGCCAGCATGGGCGGGAAATCTGCCTGGCCAATATTATTCCCCATGGGCCAGGTAACCTGGCCTCCTGCCCAGCGGCCAACGCCGTCGGCCTGGGTCACGCGGTTGTCCTGCCACGACAACACCAATCGATCAATGGTGACGTCACCTTCGATGACTGCTCCACCGCTGCGTCGGATCAGGTCCTCAAATTCAGCGACTGCCAGATGGCCACTGGCGTTGAGGGTGCCTGCCCCCTGCCACCCGAGACTAACATTGCCATCCACGGAAGACTGTGACGACGACACTGAAAAATCGACGGGTAACGATAATCCAGAAACGGACGGCATGCCCAGCCGCCACTCAAGCCTCACAGGATAACCGGCGACCACCACGCCGGCAGCGCCTGACCAGACCCTGCCAGACACCTGACTGACCTGGACTTCCGGCGGAAGCGCAACATAGGCAGACGCCTGATGCCAAAGCCATCCGGCCGGTACGAGAACCACCAGCGCCACCAGATAAACCAGCACACCGGCCAAGGTCAGCAGGAACACTTTGCCGGGTCTGAGAAAGGCTTTTGCTGGGGTTTCGCTCATACAGTGTCACAAAGATAAATGGCCGGTTGCCGAGTCTAGCAAAGCCATTTCGCAAGTTCATGACAAAAAAACAAAAAACCCCGCATCGGTGTGAACCAATGCGGGGTTTTCCGGGTTTATGGGGCCATTCCTCAGAAATTGAGAATTGGTCCGGGTCCGGTCGGCATTACTACATCATGCCGCCCATGCCTCCCATTCCGCCCATGCCACCCATGTCCGGCATACCGCCGCCGGCGCCTTCTTCTTCCGGCTCGTCCGCAATCATCGCCTCAGTGGTGATGATCAGGGAAGCCACGGAAGCGGCTGCCTGCAGCGCGGAACGGGTCACTTTGGCCGGGTCAAGGATACCCATTTCCAGCATGTCACCGAACGCTTCGGTAGAGGCGTTATAGCCATAGGCACCTTCGCCTTCCATGATCTTGTTCACAACAACGGAGGCTTCACCACCGGCGTTGGTCACGATCTGGCGCAGCGGAGCTTCCATGGCACGGCGCAGGATGTTAACGCCCGCCTTTTGCTCTTCGTTGATGGCGTCAACCTTGTCCAGAGCCGCAATGGCGCGAATCAGGGTGACACCGCCGCCCGGCACAATGCCCTCTTCAACCGCAGCGCGGGTGGAGTGCAGAGCGTCTTCAACGCGGGCCTTCTTCTCTTTCATTTCCACTTCAGAACCGGCGCCAACCTTGATGACGGCTACACCGCCAGCCAGCTTGGCCACGCGCTCCTGGAGCTTTTCCTTGTCGTAGTCGGAAGAGCTGTCCTCAATCTGCTTACGGATCTGCTCAACGCGGGCTTCGATATCACCCTGAGCACCAGCACCGCCAATAATGGTGGTGTTTTCCTTGGTGACGTTGACACGCTTGGCAGTACCCAGGTCATCAATGGTGGTGTTTTCCAGAGACAGGCCGACTTCTTCGGAAATAACAGTGCCGCCAGTCAGAATAGCGATGTCCTGCAGCATTTCCTTGCGGCGGTCACCGAAGCCGGGTGCTTTTACAGCATTTACTTTCACAATGCCGCGCATGTTGTTCACGACCAGGGTCGCCAACGCTTCACCTTCGATGTCTTCAGCAATAATCTGCAAAGGCTTACCAGCCTTGGCCACAGATTCCAGAACGGGCAGAAGCTCACGGATGTTGGAGATCTTCTTGTCAACCAGCAGGATGTACGGGTCATCCAGTTCGGTGGACATGTTTTCCTGGTTGTTGATGAAGTACGGAGACAGGAAGCCACGGTCAAACTGCATGCCTTCCACTACGTCCAGCTCGTCTTCCAGGCCACGGCCTTCCTCAACGGTGATAACGCCTTCCTTACCCACTTTCTCCATCGCGTCTGCGATAAGCTGGCCGATGGTCTCGTCGCCGTTGGCGGAGATCGTGCCTACCTGGGCAATGTTGCGGCTGTCGTCACAGGGCTTGGACAGGTCACGGATGGCCTGTACTGCTGCGATTGTCGCCTTGTCGATGCCACGTTTGAGGTCCATCGGGTTCATGCCGGCAGTAACGGCCTTGATGCCCTCACGAACAATGGCCTGTGCCAGAACGGTCGCCGTGGTGGTGCCGTCACCGGCGGTATCATTGGCCTGGGAAGCAACTTCCTTGACCATCTGGGCACCCATGTTCTCGAACTTGTCTTTCAGCTCGATTTCCTTGGCGACGGATACGCCGTCCTTGGTGACGGTTGGTGCGCCGAAGGACTTGTCCAGAACAACGTTGCGGCCTTTCGGGCCCAAGGTTACCTTAACTGCGTCCGCCAGGATGTTAACACCCTGAACCATGCGTTTACGGGCGCTGTCACCGAATCTAACGTCTTTTGCTGCCATGTCATCTATTCCTGTTCGTTAAACCCAATTCAATCGTTCAATCGGATTGCTGCGTAACCGAGCGTTTACTCGAGAACGCCGAAAATGTCGTTTTCGCTCATGATGAGCAGGTCTTCGCCGTCAACCTTTACGGTGTTACCGGCGTACTGGCCAAAGACCACGGTGTCACCCACCTTTACCGCCAGCGCACGGGTTTCGCCATTGTCGAGAATACGGCCATTTCCTACGGCGATAACTTCACCCTGGGACGGCTTCTCTTTGGCATTACCCGGCAGTACGATGCCACCAGCTGTTTTCTCTTCTTCTTCCTTACGGCGCACGACAACACGATCGTGTAGCGGACGAATTTTCATTGCTCGATATCTCCAATGTCAGGTTAGGTTTGGCAATGATGGTTGCGTTAAAAGCCGGGGCTTTTAACCAACTGTTTTACAGCGGTTATTAGCCCGCAGCGAACTTGTGAAACCTATGTGGGGGTGGCCGATGCGTTTTCAACACTTCCCCTGAAAAATTTTTCAGTTTTTTTTCGGACCGCCATCGCCGTGATCACTATCCTCTCGGCCTTCGGTATTCCGGTTCAGGCGATCGTAGTCGCGCTCGGTTTCGTCGCGGTATTCCCCTTCAATAATGTCATCGTTCCTGTCGAAAGGATTTTGACGCCCGAACGGCCCTTCGCGGCCACCAAAGGGCCCCTGCCCCTGGAAAGGCCCCTGCTGGCCTGCGGTAAATGTGAAACCGCCGGACTGGCCGGCCACCACCATTCGCTTCAGGGCCTGGGCGGCGAACCAGTGGCGGGTGCCCGGAATCAGGCAAAGGAAGCCAATGGTGTCGGTGACGAATCCCGGCGTCAGCAGCAGGGCGCCGCCCACGGCCAGAATCAGGCCTTCCGCCACTTCCTTCGCTGGCAACTCACCACTATTGAGCCTCTGATTGGCTTTCAACAAGGTGGCGAGCCCTTGCTGCCTCAGCAGCGCGGCACCAATGATGGCCGTCAAGAGGACAAGGCCAATGGTATTCAGGGCGCCAATCATGGTGCCAACTTTGATCAATATCGTCATTTCGACGATGGGCATGACAATGAATAAAAACAGAAAAATGCCCAAGGGAGCCTCCGTGGATGAGCGTTGGTCTGGTTGCTGCGACCGTAAAAACCTCTGATATACTCGCCGCTTCCGCTAATGCTTAACCTTAGGGCAAAACATGAAACTTCAAGATTCCGTGATCGCAATTACTGGCGGCGGCCAGGGTTTGGGCCGAGCCATGGCTGAGTATCTGGCAGCCAAAGGGGCTCGTCTGGCGCTGATTGATCTGATGCCGGAGAAGCTGGAAGAGGCTGCAGCCGCCTGTAAGAAAGCCGGTGGCGATGCCAGAACCTATATCTGCAATGTTGCCAAGGAAGACGATGTCGAGCAGACATTTGAGGCTATCGTAGCGGATTTTGGTCAGCTTAATGGGTTGATTAACAACGCTGGCATCCTTCGGGATGGGCTGATGGTGAAGGTTAAGGACGGCCAGGTTGAGAAGCGCATGGAGCTGTCGCAGTGGCAGTCGGTGATTGATGTGAATCTGACGGGGGTTTTCCTGTGCGGCCGTGAGGCGTCTACGCAGATGATCAAGAATGGCGATCAGGGTGCGATTATCAACATTGCGTCGATTTCCCGTGCGGGGAATATGGGCCAGAGCAATTATTCTGCCGCCAAGGCGGGGGTTTCGGCATTGGTGCCGGTGTGGGCCAAAGAGCTTGCCCGTTATGGCATTCGGTGCATGGGCATTGCGCCTGGCTTTATCGAGACTGAGATGACGGCTTCGATGAAACCGGAAGCCCTTGAGAAGATGACCGCTGGCATTCCCCTGAAGCGTATGGGTAAGCCGGAGGAAATTGCGTCTGCGGCGGCGTTTATTTTTGAGAATGACTATATGTCGGGGCGGATGATTGAGGTTGACGGGGCTTTGCGGCTCTAGGGTTTGAGCTTTGCTCCCTGTTCCCTAGCCTTAAGGGTTTGGGGCTGGCTAGGGGGTGGTGCCAGATTTTTCTTGGAAAAAGAACTCGCTTTGCTCGGACATCTTTTTCTGGCAGAAAAATTTGGCACCGCCCCCTGCCCGACTTAACTTCTGGTGGGATCGCTACGTGACTCCAAGCTACACCACACTAGAAGTCACGGGCGCCACTGAAATTGCTTCATCGAAATCCTGCCATCAACCACCAGAACGCCTTCTTCCCGCAGGCTTTGGGCCTGTTTCTCATACGCCTCGCTGCCGATGGGGAATGCGATCTGGCCATTGCTTCTGATCACGCGATACCAGGGAATGGCGTGCCCTTCTGGGAGTTTTCCCAAAGCTTTACCGATGTACCGGGCCTGCCGGCCCAGGCCGGCCATATCTGCGATCTGGCCGTAGCTGGCTACGCAGCCAGGGGGGATAGCGGCAACAACCTGCCAGATTTTCTGGTCTTTGGTGGGTTCGGTCATGATGACTCGGCCGTCTCGTTGCGAGGCGCCAAGGCGTCCAGGCGTTCGCCTTTTTGCATCATGTAGATGGCGAGCAGTATGGCGGGGACGCCCATCAGCCCGGCCAGCAGGAAGAATTCCGCGTACCCATAACCGGCCACGACAATGCCGGAAAAGCCACCGAGGAATTTTCCGGGCAACGTCATCAAGGAACTGAACAGAGCGTACTGCGTGGCAGTGAACGAAGCACTGGTCATGCTGGATAGCCAAGCTATCAGGGCCACGTTGGCGATGCCGCCGCTGAGGTTGTCAGCACTGACCACGAGCGCCAGGGTGCCCAGGTCCGGGGGGTACTGAGCGAGTACCACGAACAGCAAGTTGGTCGCGGCGGTCATGACGGCGCCGGTCAGCAGCATGCGGCGAACGCCATAACGCACAACGAGCACGCCACCCAGAAGCGACCCGGCGATTGTCATGAAGAAGCCGAAGACTTTGGTAACGTCCGCCACTTCGGTCTTGGAGAACCCCATGAAATCGAGGTAGAACGGATTGGCCATCACGCCCATGGCGATGTCCGATATTCGGTAGACCGCCACGGTGATCAGGATCAGGATGGCCAGTTCCCGGTAGCGCCGGAAAAAATCCAGGAACGGCCCGGCGACCGCCGCGTAAAACCACCCGACAAACCTCGCCAGGCGTGGGTTCAGGTGGGTGCGCTTCGCCGCTTCCTGCTCAATTTTTCCGGCAATGTCCTGCGCAGCGGCAAAGTGATTGACCTCAGGCTCCCTTACGATCAGCACGGTGGCCATGCCCACACCAACCAGCAAAGCCATCACCTCGTAAGACACCTGCCAGGACCAGAACTCTGCCAAGTACAAGGCTCCCGCACCAGCCACCAACAATGCCAACCGGTAGCCGAAGATATAGGTAGCTGCCAATGCCGCCTGGAGCCGCTCTTCGGCAATTTCAATCCGATAGGCATCAATGGCCACATCTTGCGTAGCGGAGGAAAAGGCCACCAGCAGTCCGCACCAGGCCATCATCTCAGGCGCTGCCGTGGCGTCCACGTGAGCCATCAGATAAAGGCCGCTGGCAATGCCCGTCTGGGCGAGCAAAATCCAGCTTCGGCGTTTTCCCAACAGTCTGTCGAGAATCGGCAACTTCAGCCGGTCGACAATTGGCGCCCAGAACACTTTGATGGAGTAGGTAATCCCAAGCCAGCTGAAGAACCCAATGGTGGCGGTCTCCACACCGACATCCGCAAGCCTTGCGTTCAGGGTGGAGAACACCAGCAGGAATGGCAGCCCCGCCGAGAAGCCCAGAAACAGAAGCGCAATAACCTGCCACCGGGTGTAGGTGTCGAGTGTTTCTTTCAGCAGGGTCCGGTTCAAGCCGTATAAAATGGTGCTGCTCCCCGATCAGTCGCGGAAGTTGTTGAACTGGAGAGGAATATCGAGCTCTGCTTCCTTCAAAAGGGCAATGGCTGTCTGCAGGTCATCACGTTTTTTCCCTTTCACCCGCACTTTGTCACCTTCGATGCTGGCCTGGACCTTGAGCTTGCCGTCCTTGATCATCTTGACGATCTTCTTGGCCATGTCGGTTTCGATTCCCTGCTTCAATTGCAGATGCTGCTTGACCAGTTTGCCGGCTTTGCTTTCTCCGTCTTCGGACAGCGCCCGGGAATCGATATTGCGCTTGGCGAAGGCCATGCGCAGCATGTCCATCAACTGCTCCAACTGGAATTCCTGCTCGGCGCTGATGGTGATGCCTTTGTCGTCCAGTTCGATGTCCGCTTCCACGTTCTTGAAGTCCCAGCGATTGCCCAGCTCGCGCTTGGCCTGGTCCACGGCGTTGGTCACTTCGTGCATGTCGATTTCAGAAACGATGTCAAAAGAAGGCATGATGTGTTCTCACTTTTTACAATTATCCACGTCAGGGCACGTACAAAACGCTATACTGGTGCCCTTCTGGTTGCGCAAGGTGCCAAAGCATACCAAGACCGGGCCGGCACCGCATCTGACAATGGACTGGTGAGTAGTAGTTAACAATGCCAAATCTTGATCTTCCCATCCTCGTGGTAGACGACGCCAAATTCAGCAGTATGGTGGTGGGCCGAACCCTCCGCAATGCAGGGTACCGCGACGTGCGAATCGCCAACAATGCCCCTGCCGCGCTTGAGTTTATTGACCAACGCCCAGTCAGTGTGTTGATTGCCGACTGGTTGATGCCGGAGATGGACGGGCTGGAGCTGACCGATCAGGTCCGCCAGCAGGATGAGCAGAACAACCACTACACCTACGTGATCCTGCTCACCGCCCGGGAGAGTGTGGAGGCCCTGTCAGAAGCATTCGACCGGGGCGTCGACGATTTCATCTATAAATCGGACATGACCAAGCAGCTGATCCCAAGGATTTTCGCGGCCGACCGCATGGCGGACCGCCAGAACACCCTGCTGCGCGCCAATTCCCTGTTGATCGAGAACAACCGCGAACTGGAAAGCAGCAACATCATTGATCTTGAAACGGGCCTCTGCAACAACCGTTATGCCCGGAATAAGCTGGGCAAATGCCTGCGGCAGGCGGAATCCCGAGGCGGTGCTTCTGCCTATGTGCTCTGCGGCATTCGCAACTGGCAGGAACTCAAGCGTAAGCACGCTCCCTCGGTGATGAGTGAGCTGGCCGTTGGCATCGCCCGCCGCCTGAGCCACCTGATCCGGCCCATGGACTCCCTGTGCCGCGTGGGCGACAACCAGTACGCGATTATCGCTCACTTCCCAAACAGCGATCATTGCTCCACAACAGCTTTTCGCCGCGTATTCGACGGCATTAACCACAAAGCTCTGAAGACCACGGCGGGTTACATCTCGGTTGAGGCAGGCATGGTGCTTTGCAGGGCGGATGCCCAAAACGGCACCCCCTCGGTTCAGGAGATGGAGCGTGCAGCAGTTCAAGGCTTGGTTGATGCCTATGAGACCCGGCGGTTTACCGAGACCAGGCCAGAGCTTGAGAAAGCCTGAAGGAAGAGTGTCGGATTACGCTACGTAACACTGCGACACACATCACAAACAGACTTCCATGAGCGAAAACCCTATTCTGAAATTGTGGATTTAAGCAGTATCCCCCATGGCGGAGGAGCCGAGTAGTACCTCCGCCGCCAAATGGGGAAAGTCCGCAGAATTAACGAATTTTTCAGGCACTTTCGTTCTTTCCTTGTTTTTAAGCCAGCTTCTTAGCTGGCTTTTTTCTTTTCTGCTTCCGTTATACTGATGGCAACAATAACCCCAAGACGTTGCCGTAATCATGAAGACCCTCGGAACCGCCTCCGTAGCAGCCCTAAGACAATATGTCCGCGCCGCCAATGCCCAAGGCCTGGATACCTCAGCACTGTTCAGCAACGCCGGGCTTGATGCGTCGATTCTCCAGACCGACGACGAGCGTATAAACGGCGAGCAGTTCCAGGCATTCATACGGCTGCTTTGTGAACAAAGCAATAACCCCATCCTCGGCCTTGAAACCGGTGACTTCGTGCAACCGGGGTCCTACAGTGTTCTCGGGTATATCACCATGAGCTCCGCCACGCTGGGAGAAGCAGTAGCTCGTATAGCCCCGTTCGAGAAACTGGTCGGCGACATGGGAACGACGCAAATTGCGGGTAGCGGCGATCACATCAAACTGATCTGGGCCTGCAACTACACCGACCCGGTCGTTCGCCCCCAGATGGTGGACAACGTCTTCGCCTCCTGGATCAACTACGCCCGCTGGCTGGCCGACAACAACGCCGCCTCGCCAGTGGAAGTACACCTCGAACACCCTTCCCCCGGGCCGGAGTTGGAGAGCGCCTACACGGAACGCTGGGGCTGCCCGGTACGTTTTCGTTCCAACGAAGATGCCATTGTTCTGCACAAAGACCTGCTGGGCACTCCCCTACGCCAGCCTGACCCACTGCTGCGAAAAACCCTTGAAGCCCACGCCCTCAGCCAACTGGCCACGCTGGAAACCGACACAGCCCTCACCAACCGGGTTAAACACAGCATTCGCAAACAGTTGATGCACGGCATCACCCGCCAGGACATGGTCGCAGACCATCTGGGCATGACCAGCCGAACGCTGCAGAGAAAACTTAGCCAGGAAGGTGTTTCGTATCAGCAGTTGCTGGACGAGGTAAGACAGGCAATGGCGGAAGATTTTCTGACGAACAGCGAACTGGGCATTCCGGAGATAGCGTTGAGGCTGGGGTACAGCGAAACAACGTCGTTTCACCGAAAGTTCAAAGCAGAGACGGGGAAGACGCCCGGAGAGTTCCGGGCGTCACGGGAGGCCACTTAAAGCTTGCGACCCTTGCCAGCCGCAATCCTCAACCGAAGCGCATTCAGCTTGATAAAGCCTTCAGCATCCTTCTGATCGTAGGCGCCCTGGTCTTCCTCGAAGGTCGCAATCTTCTCATCGAACAGCGAATCGTCAGACTTACGCCCAACCACATCCACGTTGCCCTTGTAGAGCTTCAGGCGCACGGTACCGTTTACATAAGTCTGGGTCTGATCGATCAGCGCCTGCAGCGCTTCCCGCTCAGGGGACCACCAGTAACCGTTGTAAATCACCTCCGCATAACGCGGCATGATGCTGTCCTTCAGGTGCGCCACTTCGCGGTCCAGGGTGATGGACTCAATCGCACGGTGGGCGCGCAGCATGATGGTGCCGCCCGGAGTTTCGTAACAACCGCGGGATTTCATACCCACATAACGGTTCTCAACAATGTCCAGACGACCAATCCCGTTCTCGCCGGCGACCTTGTTCAGGTGTTCAAGCACCTCGTGAGGCTTCATGGCCTGGCCATCAATCGCCACGATATCGCCTTTCTCATAGGTCACTTCGATATAGGAAGGCGTGTCGGGCGCTGCTTCCGGAGACACACTCCAGCGCCACATATCTTCCTCGGCTTCCGCCCAGGGATCCTCCAGGTTGATGCCTTCATAAGAGATATGCAGCAAGTTGGCATCCATGGAGTATGGGCTCTTGCCCTTCTTCTTCTCCACCGGAATGTTGCGCTCGTCGCAATAAGCCAGCAGCTTCTCACGGGAATTCAGATCCCACTCACGCCAGGGTGCAATCACCTTCACACCTGGCTTCAGCGCGTAGGCACCTAACTCGAAACGAACCTGATCATTGCCCTTGCCGGTAGCGCCGTGGGAAATCGCGTCCGCACCGGTTTCGTTGGCAATCTCAATCAAACGACGGGAGATCAGCGGGCGTGCGATGGAGGTACCCAGCAGGTACTCCCCTTCGTAGATGGTGTTGGCGCGGAACATCGGGAACACGTAGTCACGAACGAATTCCTCGCGCAGGTCCTCAATGTAGATTTCCTTCACGCCGAGCGCTTTCGCTTTCTCACGCGCCGGCTCAACTTCCTCGCCCTGGCCGATGTCGGCGGTGAACGTCACCACCTCACACTCATAGGTATCCTGCAACCAGCGAACGATTACCGAGGTATCCAGGCCACCGGAATACGCCAGAACCACCTTTTTAATATCAGACATGCCCTTGCTCCAGACTGAACAGAATGGATGTATTAAAAATAAGGGGCGTATTGTACGGGACAGCGGGGGGAATGGCTATTGGGGCAAGAGGGCGACCTCGTTACTGGCCGCGGATGCCCCCGGCAGGGCACCAGGTGGCATCTTGGATAGAATGCACGGTATTCACACCAGAACGTCGTATTCAGACAGCCTGCTGTTGCTTGGAGGTAGCCTCTTCGCGGATGCCATCCCAGCCGTCTTTGATTGAGCGCAGAAGGTCCGCGACTTCATCAAGCTTAGCGACGTCATTCTTGGCATTCGCTTCAAAAAGGGTCCGCTCCATGTAGTCATAAAGCGATTCCAGGCGCACGGCCAGATCGCCACCCTTCTCGAAATCCAGAAAGCCACGGAGGCCACCGATGATTTCAATCGCTTTGGAAATCAATCGGCCTTTGCCCTCAAAATCCTTCGCCTGCATCCTGGCTTTGGCCATGTTAATGCGTTCCAACGCTCCGTTGTAAAGAAGCTGGATCAGCTTGTGAGGATCGGCATCCGTAATGCTGGTTTGGGCGTTTACGCGCTGGTAAGCCTGTAAACCGTTCATAAGTGACCTCTTTATTCGCTTTTCGTGCAATAAACATCAATTGTTATTGCGATTATTCTGTGGTGCCAGCGCAGCAAGCTGCTGGCTCACAAAGTCCTGTGTACTGTTCAGTTGCGAGATCAATGAATCCGCAGCTGTGAATTGACTCACCAAGCGCTCTCGATAGGCTGTAATTCTCTCTTCCAGCCGAATCTGATTTTCCTGAATTCGCTCCAGATCGCGGTTCAGGCTCTCGGTTCTGGTATCAATTGCACCATCGGCACCGACAAAGTTGGTGATCAGATCAACCGTACGTTCGCCAACACCTTCAATAAATTGTATCGAGCCTCGACTTCCAGTCTGATCGCCCAATATTTGTACCTGGAGCCCAGACGCAGCACCGCTGTTTTCGCCCAGAAACAGTGTTTGCCCTTCGCCTTCAGCTGTTCTTCCGTCAATGGTACCCGCAACATCGAGGCCATCCGTGCTTGTGGCGGCATCCAATCCAAACGTAGCCGCGCTTTCAGCGGACGACAAGGTGACCGAAGACTCGCTGCCGTAGGTGGAGGAAGAGAAAACCAGCTCACCCCCAGCCCCCAGGCTCACCTGAACGGACCCATCTGACGCGTTCAGCGCGTTGTTGCTATTAAGCTGAGCCTGAATCTCGTCAACCAGATCCTGTGCACTGTTGTAAGTCTGCTGTGTAAGCTGAAGGTTAACGGAGGTATCACCATTAACCAGCAGTGAAAACTCATCATTTGTTCCGTCAATAGTAACGGGAAAAGTGGCTGCGGCATTCCCGGCAAGCGTGCCTTGGGTCGCAGCCTGGGTCACGTTGATATCATAGGTTCCAGGTTCGGTGTTTACACCACTGCGAACAAACTCTACCTGGCTGTCGGTAGCCCTGCCCTGTTCGGCAAACAAGGCCGTGACATCGTCCGGATTAGCCTTTAACTGCGCCATGAACTCTTCGCGGTCAAATTCCAGAGAGCCAGTCTCGAAATTTGTGGTAATACCCACATCCGCCAGACTTCGGACACTTGCGTCTTCAAGCCCGGGAACAACGCGGGTCAGCACTTGGCGGAGTTGGTTCTGAATACCCCGAATAACGCTATCGCCAGTCAGAAGGCTTCCGCTACCGCTCTCTGCATTGAATCCTGCCAGCGCATCAATGGTTTCCTGCAGGCCATTAAATTTCTCGACAAAGCCCTGGACACGGTCTGCTACCGCTCCGAGATCCTGTTCAACCTTAACCGTGGACGTACCAGTGGCAGTCAGATCAAATGTCAAACCATCAATGACGTTCTCAAAACTATTGGTAGAACGGGTAACCTCTACGCCATTGATACTCATCACGGCGTCCGACGCGGCGATTGTCTCATTGAGACCGGCGCCCGCATCCATTGATGTGTTAAACGCAAAACGGGAAAGCCCCTGGGCATCGGTATCCGTGCCGGCGCTGTCGCCCGATACGGAAATACTAACGGCGTTTGCCGTACCGGTTTCGTCTGCCGATAGCACGAGCTGGAAACCACTACCGGTATCGATTACGCCCGCTGAAACCCCTGCATCAGAATCGTTGATTGCGTTTGCCAGGCCCTGCAACGTGTCGTTACTGCTGTCTATAACAATATTGGTGGTGTTGTCACCAACAGAAAGCGTCATTGTTCCCTGGCCAACACTGGTCTTGTCGCGATCCGCGAATACATCACGCGACGCGAGCGCCTGAGCGCTGGCGAGACTTGTCACATCGACACTGTAAGTACCGCGGTTAGCCTTGGAGCTGTCCACAGACACAGCAACGTCTTCGTTGGACGACGTTGCAGAAAAGGCTTTGAGATTATCTGGAGCACTCAATTGCCGCATTGGAAGGCGCAGCTCTGTTACTGCACTGCGAAGCGTGCCATAGGCAGAAATCAGCGCCTGGGTGCGCTCGGTTTTCTGAGCCAAACGATTTTCCGTCGGTGCCCGTTCCGCTTGCACCAACTGATCGACCAACTCGGAGGTCAGAACACCAGACCCGATACCCAACGATGATATATTTGCCATAGTATGTGCCTCCTCAGGAGGGCAATTTCCAATGCTATTCCATATATCGGCCTGAAGCGGCAAAACTTTGCCTTTTCTACCGACCAATTTTGTAACCACATGTAAGCAAAACACCGCCGGCCCCTTTCGGGTGCGGCGGTGCTGAACAACCGTTTTCAACGTCAGGCCAAGAGCGGCAAACTCTAGACCTTCGTGTTGAATAACGTCAGCGGTTCATCCTGCTGCAAGTTTTCTGCCAACCTCAACGCAACTTCATCCGGAATTTGCCGAATAACCTCTTGGGTGGACTGATCGACGACCTTGACGATCGTCTGTCCCCGCTCGTTATCCACTTCAAACTGCAAATCCCTCTGGACCGTCTGAACGAAATCGTTCAGTTGAGACACGGCATCATCCAATTTCTCTTTCTGTGCCTCACTGCGCCTTTCGAGCCTCTCAGCTTTCGAAAGTTCCTGAGCCCCGGACAACAACTCCGAACGCTCAGCAAGACCAGGTGATGAAGGTGCAGTCAGGGCGGAGGCATTCCTGCCTTCGGCCTGAGATGACGAAATTGCCCGAGCCGGAGCTTGCTCGCTGGAACGAATCAGCTTCAAATCCGGGCCATTCAGGTTAACGCCATTCATAGCTCACCTCGCTATCCTCATACAGCAGTAAACCGGGGCCCAAAGACCCCGGCCTTGCCGTTATGCCCCTGTTACTGCAGGAGGGACAGAACCTGCTGCGGGCGGGCATTCGCCTGCGCCAGTACAGAGATACCAGCCTGCTGGAGAACCTGCGCCTTGGACAGCTTAGCAGTTTCAGATGCGAAGTCTGCATCCAGAATCCGGCTGTTAGCGGCCGACAGGTTTTCGGCAGTTGTGCTCAGGTTGGCGATTGTGGATTCAAACCGGTTCTGGGCAGCACCCAGGTCGGCGCGGATACCACTGATCTGCTCAAGAGCCGCATCTGCAATCTCGATTGCGCTGTTAGCGCCTGCAACAGTACCGATGTCGATAGAAGACACTGACTGGAGGTTAGAACCAACCACGGTGTCTGCTGCAACGTTCAGAATGCTACCAGCGGTTTCCGCAACCGAGGAACTGACTGAGAACGCGCCGGATGAAGCGAACTCAACAGAACCAGAAGCAATCGTGCTGTCAGTGCTGCCAGCGGTCAAAGTAACCGCACTTGGATCACCACTGCCCTGCAGCGTGGCGGTACCGGTAGCGTTACCTGAGTTGGCAAAGTCCTGCAGACGGATGTCTTTACCATCAGCCTGGGTCAGTGTGATTTCGCCACCGTTTGCTTCAGCCGTAACACCAGTGGTGCCTGAGGTATCGTTGATCGCTTTGGCCAGCGCACCCAGGTCAGTGGTAGTTACCGCTGCGGAGATGGTCGCTGTATCGCCACCACTACCAAGCGTGAAGGAAACCGTACCATCGTCAGACAGACCAGCGAGGGTTGCCGTGGTCGATGCGGTGGCCGTTACACCAGTCGTGCCGGTTTCAGCGTTAACAGCAGCTGCAATCGCTTCTGCAGTATCGCCTTGGGTAATACCAATGACCTCAGAGCCTTCAGTTCCAGAAACGGTGATGTTCTGTGTAGCAATGGTGTTGTTGGCAACCGTTGCCACATCAGCCGCAGCTACCGCAACAGAACCTGTGCCCTGGCTGACAGTGGTATCACTTTCACCGGATACGGTGTTGTTACCAAGGTCGGCACCACGAGCACCGGTCACGGATACTGAGATGGTCTGGTTAGCGTTGGCACCAACCTGGAATGACTGAGCAGTGAAGCTGCCATCCAGAAGGTTGAGGCCGTTGAACTGGGTAGTACCGGCAATACGGTCAAGCTCTTGCTTCAGCTGGTTTACTTCGCCCTGAAGTGCAGAGCGGTCAGAAGAAGAGTTGGTAGAGTTGGCCGACTGAACAGACAGCTCACGGATACGCTGCAGGATGTTGGTGGTTTCTTCCAGAGCACCTTCAGCAGTCTGAGCCAGAGAAATACCGTCGTTGGCGTTACGCTGCGCAACGTTCAGACCAGAGATCTGGGACTGAAAACGGGTCGAAATTGCAAGGCCAGCAGCATCGTCCTTGGCGGAGTTGATACGCAGGCCGGAAGACAGACGCTCCAGAGCTTGGTTAGAAAGCTCCTGGGATTTGTTCAGCTGGTTCTGAGCTGACAGTGACGCAACGTTAGTGTTAATACCGAGAGCCATATTGCTTCTCCTTCGACATATGTCGTTATTTCATGGAAAAGGAATGGCGCCCATTTTCAGTTTGGGAGCGCCTCCCTGTTATTGCGCTTAACGGCGCCCCCGTCCGTACCTTTAGAAAAAATTAACGGTATTTTGTAAGGGAATGTAAAAGCGGCAATAGTCTTCCTTATACCGCTATATGCTGACGATTGGATTCATGCCCCAAACATCAAAACGACCAATAAAACCAATACTAATCAATATCTTAAAAACAAAACTCCGAAACTGGCACAACCTTCGCTTACCTCCCTGCAAAACGGCAATTAAATGAACTTCCGCCGGCAAGGCGTCCATTTTGATCGGGCACCGGGTTACCGGCATCTCTGAGCAGGGAGAAATGTTATGCCTCAGATCATCAACACCAATATCGCGTCGCTGAATGCTCAGCGAAACCTGAACACTTCACAGGAAGACTCCAACGTTGCCCTGCAGCGGCTGTCATCCGGCCTGCGCATCAACTCCGCCAAGGACGACGCTGCCGGGCTTGCCATCTCTGAGCGATTCACATCGCAGATCAAAGGCCTCAACCAGGCCATTCGAAACGCCAACGACGGTATTTCTCTGGCTCAGACTGCTGAAGGCGCGCTGGGCGAATCCGGGAACATCCTGCAGCGCATTCGGGAACTGGCGGTACAATCCGCCAACGCAACGAACTCCGCATCTGACAGGAAGGCCCTGCAGTCCGAAGTAAACCAGCTAAAAGGCGAGCTGGAGCGCATTGCCACTACCACCGAGTTCAACGGGCTGAAACTCCTGGACGGCACCTTCCAGGCCCAAAAATTCCAGGCTGGCGCCAATGAAAACCAGAGCATCGCCGTTTCCATCGAAGGCGCCCGAACCGCCGACCTGGCCAACAACACGCTCGACGCGGCCAACGCAACCCTGAACCAGGGCACCGGTTCAACAACCGCAGCGAATGCGACGTTACCCGCACAAAACACGATCGCCACGCAGAATCTCACCATTTCCAGCTCGTTGGACAGCCAGGTGGTGCCCATTACAGCAGGTGACACGGCAGAAGACATCGCCGCAGCCATCAACGACATCGGTGCCACGACGGGTGTGAACGCGACGGCAAGAACATCGGCGACCCTGAGCAACACCGCTACCACGCCAATCGCCGTGCCTCAAACCGTGTCGCTCACCCTTTCCAATGGGAGCAGCTCAGCGACCATTTCCGCGCAGATCACCGATGCAAACGACCTCTCAGCGATTGCACGTGAGGTGAACGCCGCGTCTGGTAAGACCGGCATTACCGCGGAAGTTGCTAACGACGGCAGTATCACGCTGATTCAGGAACAGGGTAAAGACATCACTATCGAAGACTTTACCGCTGCCGGCTCTCAACAGTTGGCGGTACAGGGTAGCGGCGACCCGAGCGCCATCGAACTGACAAGTGGTGGCGCTAATGCCACACGGATTGCCGGTGAGTTGACGCTGGACTCGTCCGTTAGCTTCGCCGCGACGTCTGACGCCACCCTGGCCGCAGGCAGCGTCCTGAACAGTGCACAGAATACCGCCGCCGGCTCTACGCCTGAAGAAGTGGCAGGTATCGATATAAGCACCGTTGACGGCGCAACCAGCGCACTCGCAGTTGTGGATGCGGCATTGGAAACCATCAGTGGCATTCGTGCCGACCTGGGCGCTGCCCAGAATCGACTCGAGTCGACCATTGCCAACCTGAGCACGACCTCTGAGAACCTGTCGGCCGCGCGTTCACGGATTCGTGATGCAGACTTTGCCGCCGAATCCGCAGAACTCGCCCGCACCCAGGTGCTGCAGCAGGCCGGCTTGTCGGTATTGGCCCAGGCCAACGCAAGGCCACAGCAGGTTCTGCAGTTGCTGCAGGGTTAATCGGGTTTCGTCACAGAGTCAAAGGGGTAGCCCCATGCAAGCACAGCACAACATCCATGCCACAGACGCACAAAAAGCCCACATTGCACGGCTACTGCTGCAGGCAAACCTGGCTTATGCCGAGTCAAACAGCCCGACATCGCTGGTTCAGCGTCTCAAGGCGCGGCAGGAATGCCGTGACTACCTGAATGAGGTTCTGGCGCAGGAACCCGGTAACGCAGGCGCGCTGGGCTTGATGGGGCGTGTGGAAATGGACGAAGGGGCACTTGATAAGGCACACACCCTGTTCACGGACAGCTTGAGCCATGACCCGGCACAGCCCCAGCAGTTCACCAACCTGGGCTACTGGGCAATCAAGTCCGAGCGCCCGGCCCTGGCGGAGCAGTATTTCATCCAGGCCCTGGAAATGGACCGGCAATCCGCCGCCGCTTTCGGCGGAGTCGCCCATGCCAAGCGCCTTCAGGGCCAGTTCGACGTAGCCTACCTGCACTACCGCAAACTGCTGGAAATGGGCCTGGAATGGCCGTCTATCTATAGTGGCATGCTGACCTGTGCGGAGCATCTGGATGTGAAAAGGGCTGACACCAAACTGGCCCGCGACGCTATCCTTTTGCTGCGACATGACGGCCTGCCCCACCAGGAAATCGGCCGTTTCGTAGGCGCCATCATCCGCCAGCAATACGATCTGGAAAACCCGAATGCTCAAGTCGCTCTGGACGCCGCCAGCGAGGACGAACTGCTGATCCTGGCACTGGAAAAAACCCTGATGCCAGACCCAGCCGTGGAAGAGCTGGCCACCCTGCTGCGCCGGGCGATTATCGCGGAAGTCGCACAGACTGTTGAACTGCGGGACGAACTTCAACCGCTGGCACTGGCCCTGGCGGTCTACGCCGATCGCACCGGTTACGCCCTGACCGCGGAGGACGACGAAGAACGGCTGGCCTCAGCCATCAACGACAGCATTTGCGCCCAACTTGCCATGGGCGAGCAACAGGATGGCATGATCGGTTCGCTGATCATCAGTGCCATGTACGGCGCTCTGTTCCATCAGAAGTATGCTGTACACCTTGGCCGCTGGAACCTGGTGGACTGGCCGGTTGCCATGCAGGGGATGATGGCCGCGAGCTACTATAACCGCGCGTCGGAAGAGGCCATCAAACAGAATTTCGACGAGAAATCAGCCGAGCTTTGTCTGGAGAAAACCGATGTGCCCCAGGCCTGGCCCAACTGGTCGAAACTTGCCTATCGCTCCGAAACCAGCCTGAAAGCCATAATGGCGACCGAGCTGGGCATGAGTACCGAGCAATTGCCGGAAACGATCCGAATCATGGTGTGTGGCGCCCAGTCCGGCCAGCGCGCCATGGAACTGGCGCACTACCTGAAAGACGTGGAAGTAATCGCCGTGGATGAATCCCTGGCCAACGTTGCCAAGGCAACGCGACTCGCGGGCGAGATGGGCATCAGCAACATCGTGTTCTGGCCCTGGTCCATCGCCCAGCAATTCGTCGCCGATGACCACAAGGTGCACTGGATCGAAATCGGGCGCCTGCCGTCAACAAGCATGACCGAGGTGTCCCTCGCAGCCCTGGTGAGTTCAGCGACCGGCAACGGTGCTGTTGTCCATATGCACACCGCCGTCAACGAACAGACCGATGGCGACAAACAGATCCGCCGCCTGATCTCCCAACACGACCTCAAACCGACACGTACGGCCCTGCGTCAACTCCGACGGATGGTACTGACCAATCGGCAGGATCCGATGTGGCAATCCTTGGTTGCCGAAACCGACTTCTACGGCCTGGGTGGCTGCCGCGACCGTTGGTTCAGTGAGCAGGATTCCAGGCAGCTAAAAGAGCTGATGGCGCTGCTCAGCAACGAAGTGGACTGGAAACTGGCAAAAGCCCGGGACACCGACGGCCACAGCCTCGCCACCAAGCCTGTACAGAAACAGATCCAGGCTGAGGCTCTGGGAAGCGAGGTGCAAAGCTTGATGGGTCAAGGCCTGTCCGTGTACTTCCAGCGCCGGCGCTAGACGTAAGGAATCAGGGATTCACCATAGAGGTGAAGCTCTTCCAGAACATGCCGCTTTTCCGGCGTAAGCTCCGGATCAGCGGCAAGATTCTGCAAAATCTTGAAGAACTCCTCCAGAGACCGCCACCCTTTCTTGGGCTGCATCAGCCGCTGCTGACGAAAGACTTCCCACTTCTCCTGCTCTTCGGATATCAGCGTATTGGGGTAATTCCTGGCGCGATAGCGAAACACCATTTCTTCCAGACGACCATCCTCAAACCGTACTTCCTGCTCTCCCAGGGTTTCTACCGGCTGTTGCAATAGCCAGTTGAGCTTCTCGCGGTCGGTTTTGCTGATAAAACCGCCAGCGTAAAGCTGTTCGTCCGGATCCGTCAGGTCACCTTCATGGGGGTGATCGAAGGCCTGAGCGATTCGGGCTGGCAGATCCGGCGCCTTGCGCAAAATGGCCAGGTGCTCACGCAGCTTGTCGCCGTCCAGTTCCAGCTCGGCAAGCCGCTCCTCAGAGAGGGATTTCAGCATGGTGGCGGGGGCCAGTACCGGGCACTTGTTCAGTTGCACGCCTTTGAGTGGAAAACGGCTGGTGCCCTCCCCTAACTCCGCCTGGGAAGTAAATACCCGCTCACGGATCTGCTCAGGCGTAGCGTAAATCAACTCGCTTGGGTCTTCGCGCAGGTCGTACACGATCACCAGGTTCTTGTTGGTGGGGTGATCAGCCAATGGCGCCACCATTGCGCAGCAACCACGGGTGGCCGGGTACTTTGCGGAAATGTGGAACACTGGCTTCATACTGGCAGTATCCAGCATGGCGCGGGCGGAGTGCTTGTCCTTGTTTTGCAGCACAAACTCAAACAGCTTTGGCTGCTTTTCCTTGATCAGCTTTGCCACCGCGATGGTAGCCTCTACATCCGACAGAGCATCGTGAGCGGCTTCATGGGCAATGCCGTTGGCGACCGTGAGTTCTTCCAACTTGAAACTGGGGCTGCCGTCTTCCTTCTTTGGCCATTGAATACCCTCTGGTCGCAACGCGTAGGTCAGGCGCACCATGTCGATGATATCCCAGCGGGAATTGCCGTTCTGCCATTCTCTGGCATAAGGGTCACGAAGGTTACGGTACAGGGTATGGCGGGACACTTCGTCATCGAAGCGCAGGCTATTGTAACCCACGGCGCAAGTGCCGGGCTGGCTGAAGGCCTCGTTGACCTGTGCGATAAACTCCGCCTCGGGAAAACCGTCTTCCAATGCCTTTTGTGGGGTAATGCCGGTAATCAGGCAGGCTTCTGGCGAGGGCACGTAGTCGTCAGCCGGTGCGCAGTAGATAATCAGCGGGTCTTCGATGATGTTCAGATCTGCATCGGTGCGCACCCCGGCAAACTGGGAGGGACGATCGTGTACGGGGTCGACACCAAAGGTTTCGTAGTCGTGCCAGTAGAAAGAACGGATCACCGAGAGAACTCCTGCATTGCGTGAATCGGTCGAATGCAGGGTAGTGTAATCAAAACATCCCGGTACCGCGATCCACGTAATGCGTGCGCTCCCGCTGAACACCGTTCTGCAGTGTCTGCATGTCCAGCGTCATGCTGGTGGGCAGATTCAGGAACACGCCTTCAGGCCCCTGAATGGCGCCAGGGCCTCCCAGGTCCTGCCAGTCCACAGACTCACGCTGGAACGCCAGGAACAGGTCTTCCGTAAAGCCAACCGTGCCATCGCCATTGTCCACACCAATATCCATGGACAGCAGATTGGTCAGCGGCACACATTGACTGCAGGTTCCGTCTTCACCCGCCAGACCGATCTGGGTTGCTCGGTGATTGGTGGCCACTCCTGCATCATCGAACAGCATGGCGTCCACCGGGTTGCCGTCTGCATCGTTGATTTTCAGGTTCAGGTTGCCACTGAAGCTGGCGATCTCGCCAGAAAGCGTGCCCCGAGCCTGGTTCAGACCAAAGCGGAAACCGGAGAGCTGACCATCCCGTTCAGCCAGTTCAAGATAGGGTTCAACACCCTCAAACGGAACCACCTCGTCCACGTTGTAGGTGTTGCCGTCGATCTGGACACGAGTGTCGTCGCGCACGTAGTGGCCGAGCGCGAAATTCTTGATATCGAGATCGGCGCCAGAATCATCCCCGCCCATCACCACACCATCGGCGTTCAGCCGGGTTTCTGCGTCCACGCCCAGTGTCACGCGGGTAAACCGGTGGTTTACTCCATCCACATGATCCACCGTCATCATTGCCTGCCCTTGCACCTGGCTCATTTCCTGTTCGGAAATAGGCTCCAACTCTGCCAGGGCAACAGGCGACATACCCAGACAGATGGTGAGAGGGACAGCATACCAACAAGCATCCTGTCTCATAGTGTTGTGTCTCTGAATCAATTCTTATTATGACTGCAGGAGCACTATATCCCAGGCTGCCGAGCCAATAGAGTGAGATAGTTCACAGGGCATAGAATTCACTTCAGGCACTGCTATACTGGGGTTAAATAATAAACGGAGCCCCCATGACCACCCGCGTTCTTATCTGCGACGATTCCTCTCTCGCCCGAAAACAAATGGCGCGCGCTTTACCCAAAAACTGGAACGCTGAAGTTACCTTCGCATTTGATGGCCGCAATGCTCTGGAAAAGCTCCGCGCCGGTGCCGGCGAATTGCTGTTTCTGGACCTCAATATGCCGGAAATGGATGGCTACGAGGTTCTGGACGCCATCAGGAAAGAGGATCTCCCCGTGTTGACGATCGTCGTTTCCGGCGACATCCAACCAGAAGCGCGGGCTCGAGTCCGCAAGCTCGGCGCCATCGAATTCATAAAAAAGCCTACGGACACCGACCTGGTTTTAAAGCTGCTGCAGGACTACGGTTTTCTGCGCCCTGAGGATCTGGTTGAAGAACACGAGCAGAGCGCTGCGTCCGATACGACCAACACCACTTCAACCAGCGCACCGATTAGCCTGAACGACTATCTCCAGGAGATCGCCAACGTTGCCATGGGCCGTTCGTCCGACTTGCTGGCAAGACTGCTGCGGGTATTCGTCAAACAGCCCATCCCCCGGGTGGAAATGATTGCTCGCTCGGAGCTCAGCATGGCGATTTCGGCCGCCCAGGCCGACAGCAGCTACTCCGCTGTCTGCCAGGGATTCACCGGCGCAGGCGTTGCAGGTGAAGCACTTCTGTTGTTTGCTGACGCCAGCTTCAATGACATGGCCGAACTGCTCCATTACGAGGACATGGACACCGAAAGCATTCAGGTAGAGGTGCTCATGGACATGTCCAGCATCCTGTTTGGCGCCTTCCTCAAAGGCATTGGCGACCAGCTGGATCTTAAACTCGGTCTTGGTCACCCAACCGTCCTGGGCCAGCATCGACAGATCGGAGACCTGCTGGAACACCACAGTACTCGCCACGAAAAGCTGCTGTGTATTGAAATCAGCTATGAACTGGAAGACCGGGAGATCAGTTGCGACATGCTGGTACTGCTGACAGAAGATTCAGTGCCCTTCCTTGAACAACGACTACAGTACCTGGTGGATTAACCATGGCCATTAAAGAGATCGGAGCAAGCACCTTCCACTGGCTGGTGGACATGCTGGAATCGGTGGAAGTCGGCCTGGTGGTTCTGGACCTGGACTTCCGCGTGCAGGCCTGGAATGGTTTCATGGAACACCATAGCGGCATCACCGCCAGCAAGATTCGCGAGCAGGTTCTGTTTGACGTGTTCCCGGACATCCCCAAAGCATGGCTGACCCGCAAGGTCGACTCAGTCGCCATGCTAAACACCCGGGCATTCACCTCCTGGGAACAGCGCCCTTACCTGTTCCGCTTTCGCAACACACGCCCGATAACCGGCACCGAAGACTTCATGTACCAGAATCTGACCATCAGCCCCCTCTCCGGGCCAGACGGCCAGGTCGAGAAAATCTGCCTGATGGTCTACGACGTCACCGACATCGCCACCAGCAAACGGGCACTGGAAACCGCCAACGAACAACTGGCCAAGCTGAGCATGACCGACCGCCTGACCGGTCTGCTCAACCGTGGTACCTGGGAAAACCTGATCGACGCCGAATACGAACGCTACCGTCGTTATGGTCACAACACCTGCCTGATCATGTTCGACATAGACCACTTCAAAGCGGTGAACGATACCTACGGCCACCTGGCGGGTGACGAAGTCATCAAGTACACCGCCAAGGTTATGAAAGACAACCTGCGCCAGTCAGACAGCCCCGGCCGCTACGGTGGCGAGGAGTTCGGCATCATCCTGCCGGAAACCGATGCCGAAGGCGCCAGGGTGATTTGCGAACGCATAAGGGAGGCCATACAGAACAGCACGGTTCAAACCACGGCAGCACCGATCCAGTACACCGTCAGCATTGGCATCGCCCCCTTAACGGATAGGCCGGAGAATCATATGCAGTGGTTACAGCAGGCGGATGAAGCGTTGTACGCCGCCAAGGAAGGAGGAAGAAACCGTGTGGTGGTATTCGGGGAGCAATCGTAGGTCGGATTACGCAAAGCCGTAATCCGACACCACGTTAAAAACGACTCAATCAGTCCTGCTGCCAGCTCTGCACAGTTTCTTTTCCATGCTTCTGGCGCCACTCGTTCAATACCTTGTGGTTCCCACCACGCGTCTTGACCACTTCACCGGTGTTCGGGTTCTTGTAGGTCTTCATGGGGCGTTTGGGGCGGCTGCCGCTGGCTGTGTCGGCCTTAGCGCCTGAAATGGACGGATCAATGGCGCCCAGAATCTGCAGAACGTCTTTTGGCGACTTGTCATACTTCTTCATCAGGTCGCGAACCTTGTTTTCAAACTCAAGCTCGCTTTTCAGCGCCTGGTCCTGCTCCAGTTTCGCCAGTTCTTCAGAGAGCTTTTCCATAAGCTGTTTTTTCTGGTAGTAATCGTTAATCTTTGCCATGGATACAAACCCTTATTTAAATAACTGCTATTGATTTGCCGATATTCGAAGACCGCAATTAGTTCAGACAACCAAGCACGGAACCTGCGAATGGATAATTTTTGAATATGACGGTTATGACTGAAAGTCACGGGAAATAGTAATCCATAAAACAGGCCATGGCAAAATAATTCATTTACGGAAAAGTAACCCAAAAAAAACCAGCCCGCAGGCTGGTTTTTTATTTAAATAGCCAAAGCGTTTATAAACGCAAATCAGCTTCACCCAGTGGCAATACACCTTTCAGATCAAACAAAACCCCATTGTCCTTCATATATTCGCGTAAATCATGGGACGATCTCGCCACATACTCTCTATGCGGAACCGCTAGAAGTAACGCATCGTACTGGGCTTTCTCCGGATTCTGGTTCAATGTAATTCCGTATTCATGCTCAGCCTCTTCATTGTCGGCCCAGCAATCCGTTACATCCACCTTGCAGCCAAACTCAGACAACTCCTTAACCACATCAATAACGCGAGTATTACGTAAATCGGGGCAGTTCTCCTTAAACGTAAAGCCCATGATCAACACCCGAGCGTTGGCAACCGTATGCCCGGCCTTGATCATCGCCTTAACCAATTCAGACGCCGCATACGGGCCCATGTTGTCGTTAACGCGGCGGCCAGACAGGATAATTTCCGGATGATAGCCAATGGCCTGGGCCTTGTGAGTCAGGTAGTAAGGGTCCACGCCAATACAATGCCCGCCAACCAATCCCGGTTTGAACGGGAGGAAATTCCACTTGGTCGATGCGGCAGCAATCACTTCGTGAGTATCAATTTTAAGCTTGGAAAAAATCATTGATAACTCATTCATTAGCGCAATATTCAAATCACGCTGGGTATTCTCAATCACCTTGGCGGCCTCGGCCACCTTAATGGAACTGGCCTTGTGAGTACCAGCGGTAATAATACCGGCATAAAGCGCGTCCACTTCATCGGCGATGGCCGGCGTGGAGCCAGAAGTTACCTTCTTAATCGTGGCAATACGATGTTCTTTATCACCCGGGTTAATCCGCTCGGGGCTGTAACCGGCGTGGAAGTCCTGATTGAAAGCAAGGCCGGATACTTTTTCCAGAATAGGGACACAGACTTCTTCCGTGGCACCGGGGTAAACCGTGGACTCATAAATAACAATATCGCCGCGTTTGAGGACGCTACCCACGCTCTCACTGGCCTTGACCAGCGGTGTTAAATCCGGGGATTTGAATTCATCAATTGGTGTGGGAACCGTCACAATATAGATCTGACAATCGCGAATGCCGTCCAGGGAGTCGGCAAACGACAACCCTTTTGAAGCAGCCAGCTCTTCGCGGGAAACCTCACGGGTAAAATCCACGCCATCTTTTAGTTCGGCTATTCGCTTTACGTTGATATCAAAACCAACAACGTCCCGCTTTTCCCCAAATGCGGCGGCCAAAGGCAAACCGACATATCCCAGGCCGACGACGGCGATCTTTTTCATGATTCCAACAATCCTTTTTTTACAAATAACTGGTTTACGCCAAACCAGGGATCATTATCCCCGTTAGTCCGGCGGAATGAAATTGGCTTTTCAACGATTCTTTGGCTTTCGCATCACCATGCACAATCCTGATCTCCGTTGGTGGCGACTCAATTCCGCTTACGAACCGCAGCAAATCGGATTGCCCCGCATGGGCGGAGTAACCACCCACTTGATGAACCCGGGCGCGAATCTCGTAACGCTGGTCGTCAAACTCCACCCAGCCACCACGAGGCCCACAGGCGAGAATATCCCTGCCCGGCGTGCCCTTGGCCTGATAGCCCACGAACAACACATCGTTGCGTTCATCCGCCAGCATAGCCTTCAGGTAGTTCACCACCCTGCCCCCTGCACACATGCCAGAGCCAGCAAGCACCACGCAGGGGCGGTGTGACTTTGCCAGATAATCCACGGCATTGAGGTGGTCTTCATGGCTGTTGATCAGCGTAAGTTGTTCGAACGAGAGCGGGTGCCTGCCCTGACTGACCAATTCGGTGGCTTCAGCGTCCCAGAAAGGCTTGAGGTCCCGGTAGATACGGGTAAAATTGGCGGCCAGAGGCGAGTCCACAACGATCTCGAGATCCCGCCAAGGCAAGTCCGGCCCGACTTCATCGCTGCCGAACTCATGAATCAGACTTTCAATTTCATACAGCAGATCCTGAGTACGCCCAATACTGAACGCCGGCACCAGAACCGTCCCGCCGTCCTCAAGGGCGTGCTCCAGCACCGCCTTGAGACGATAACGACGCTCTTCCCGGCTCTCGTGGTCCTTATCGCCGTAGGTGCTTTCAATCACCAACCTGTCAGCACGCTCCGGCGGCTGTGGCTCAGGCAACAGTGGCGCATGGGAAGCCCCAAGATCACCACTGAACACGACACGCTCGAACTCACCATCGCTCTCCGCTTCGCACTCCACATAAGCCGAACCAAGAATATGCCCGGCCCTCTGCAACCGAACGGAAAGCGACTCATCCTTGCCATCGAACACCGAATGCCATTGCTCGTAGGGCACCGGCACAAGACGGGATCGAATCAACCCAAGCACCTTCTCAATCAGGGACCGGTCCCGGGTGAAGCCAATCTTCAGGGCATCCTCAAGAATCTCCGGCAACATAATGGCCGATGGCTCCGAACAGATAATCGGCCCGTCAAACCCGGCAGCCAGAAGATAGGGAATGCGACCGACGTGGTCGATGTGCACATGGGTAACCACCAGCGCACGGATATGGCTAATGGAGAAATCAATGGCGAGATTCGACGCACTCGCGCCGTTACCGGCTTCCGCACCCTGGAACAGGCCGCAATCAATCAGAATACCGGAACTGCCAACGACCAACTCGTGGCAAGAACCGGTTACACCTGACACCGCTCCGTGGTGTTTTATATCGATCATTCAACACATCCTTGTTATTCACAATTCGCTTTCTGCCAGTATATTCCCAAACAGCTCAAAATCCCCAGACAAACGGGATCAAACCGATAGCGGTTGAGCCTACGAGCAGGCTCAACGGAAAGCCCAAACGCACGTAATCCATAAACTGGTAGCGGCCGGGGCCATAAACCATGAGATTGGTCTGATAACCCAGAGGCGTAATAAACGACGCCGAAGCAGCGAACATTACGGCCACGGCAAACGGCAGGAAATGAACGCCTAATTGTTCAGACACCGCCAACGCAATCGGAAACATAAGCACCGCTGCCGCGTTGTTGGTGATAGCTTCGGTAAAGGCAGCGGTGAGGATATACACCAACGCCAGAGCGAGCCAGGGCGTGAGCGGGCCGAACAGGCCCAGCAGGCTGGAGGCTACCCACTCGGCCCCACCGGTTTCCGTCATGGCATTGCCTAGCGCAAAAGAGGCCGAAATCACCACCAGTACTGGCAAATCCACACTACGGCGGGCACGGCTGGCCGTAATGCACCCAGTGACAATCATTGCGCCCGCGGCCAGGAAGGCCGCCTCTATAATCTGTAATAGCCCGGTAGCACTGGCCACAACCATCAACAACAAAATTCCCAGCGCCCGGGGCGCCCGGTGAAAATCCGGTGGCGTGGAATCGTTCAGGGCGCTGACCAACAAAAAGTCCCGGCGGAAGCGGTACTGTTCTACAAATTGGTGACTGGCCTCCAATAAAAGGGTATCGCCCATCCGGAAGGTGATATCCCCCAGTTTACCAGGCACCCTACTCCCCTCACGCGAAACTGAGAGAATCGCGGCGTTAAAGCGAGTACGGAAACGGCTTTCCCGCACGGTCTTCCCCAGAGCCGTGAATTCCTGTCCCAGCACCACTTCCACCAGGCAGCGCTGATGGTTCGCCAGATCCAGCTTCTGGATACTGGCATGGGCTGGTTTCAGGCCTTGAATCCGACGCAACTCACTGGCGCATTCCGGCGCGCCCACAAAATACAACCTATCCCCCGGTTGCAGCATCCGATCCGGCTCCACCGCCGTAATCAGCCGGCCACCCCGGTCGATCTCCGTCAGGTAACCGTAATTCAGTGCGCGCAAACCAGCCTGAGCCACGGTTTTGCCCACCAACGGGCCAGCGGCGTCCACTTCCACCTCTACGCCGTATTCCCGAACCTGCTCCAGTTCCTCCCGCATGCCTCCCCGGTCCGGCAATATGCGAGATGCCACCAGCACCAAATAGCATCCACCCACCAACAACAGCGGCACGCCCACCCAGGCCAACTCAAACAACCCCAGATTAATACCCAGGCGCGCCTGCAGCATGCCATCCACCACCAGGTTGGTGCTGGTACCAATCAACGTGCAGGTGCCGCCCAGAATGGCGGCGTAGCTCAAGGGTAAGAGAAGGCGTGAGGATGGAATACCCAGACGCTGGGCCCAGTCCTGAATGGCGGGGATGAACATCGCCACAACGGCCGTATTGTTCATGAAGCCGCTGAGGATACCAGTCGGCGCGAGCATCCGAAGCTGCGCGCCTTTCTCGGTTTTCGGATGCCCGAGTAGCAAACGGGCAATCCACTGAACGGCCCCGGTTTCTTTCAGGCCGGCGGCTACCACATAGAGCGTTGCAATGGTAATCACGCCCGGGTTTGCAAACCCTGCCAACGCGTCAGCGGGCCCCAGGATGCCGGTAATCAACAGGAACGCCAGGGCCGCCATCAGCACCAGATCGGCCGACACCCGTGTAATCACCAATGCTGCCAGAACCGAGAACAAGGTAAGCAGGGTAACAATGGCTTCCCACGCCATAGGCGCTTACGCTCCGGTGGCTTGTGGCGACGTAAAGATCAACTGCCGGTCCAGCAGGTAGCTGATCAAGCGGTTCACACATTCATCCACCGACATCTGCGAGGTATCCAGGCGCACTTCCGGTCGCTCAGGCGCCTCATAGGGGGAATCGATACCCGTAAAGTGTTTGATCTTTCCCGCCCTGGCCTTTTCATAAAGCCCCTTTGGATCCCGCTCTTCACACGTCTGAAGCGGGGTATCCATGAACACCTCAATGAACTCACCCGCCGGGAACAGGTTACGCACCAAGCGCCTATCACTGGTGAAGGGTGAGATAAACGCACTGAGAACAATCACGCCGGAATCGGTGAACAACTTACTCACCTCGCCAATACGGCGAATGTTCTCAACACGGTCTTCATCAGAAAACCCCAGATCCCTGTTCAGGCCATGGCGGACATTGTCACCATCCAACAGGAAGGTGTGATAGCCACGCTCAAACAAGGCCACATCCAGCGCATTAGCAATGGTGGACTTACCGGAACCACTCAGCCCGGTAAACCACAACAGGCACGGGCTCTGGTTCTTGATGGAAGCACGGTCCGCCCGGGTGACTTTCTGGTGATGCCAGACGATATTTTCAGACATGAAACAGCAACCTTGCTCTTGAAACGTATTTTCTTACACAGACAACCGGTGCACTTTATCGCCCTGGCGATCCGCAGCCACAACATCGGACTGCCCGTTACACCACACCAGGTCCTCCAGGTTGCCGTTGGGCGCGTAACCCGTTTTGGCATTCTTAAGTACTTCGATAATCGCGCTGCAATCGAATGCCTGGCTCGCTCGCTGCAACTGACTGAGGAAGTCTTCTACCTGCTCCCAGGGAAGATAAACTTCCCGTGCCATCATGATTCGTGGGTGCGAAGTACCTTGCGGATCGTCACCAATCAACAGTTCTTCATACAGCTTTTCCCCAGGGCGAAGGCCGCTAAAGGTCACCTCAATATCACCTGCGGGATGGCTTTCCGTTTTCTCTTCCAGCCCCATGAGGTGAATCATCTTGCGAGCCAGGTCCGCAATCTTCACCGGCTCGCCCATATCAAGCACAAACACCTCGCCACCCAAGCCAATACTGCCGGCCTGGAGAACCAGTTGGCTGGCTTCAGGAATGGTCATGAAGTACCGGATAATGTCCGGATGGGTAACGGTAACCGGGCCACCATCGCGAATCTGATCCCGGAAAAGCGGCACTACAGAACCGGAAGAGCCGAGTACGTTGCCGAAACGCACCATGGAGAACACCGTCTTTTTCTGCCGCTGTGCCAAAGCCTGCAGCACCAGTTCCGCCAGCCGCTTGCTGGCCCCCATCACGTTGGTGGGGCGAACCGCCTTGTCCGTGGAAATCAGCACAAAACGCTCAACACCGGCTGCAATAGCGGCTTCAGCCGTGTGCCAGGTGCCAAACACGTTATTCTGTACGCCTTCTATCACGTTGTGTTCAACCAAGGGTACGTGCTTATAGGCGGCTGCGTGGTAGACCGTCTGCACACCAAACGCCCTCATGGCAGACTCGCAGCGGCGCCGATGCCCCACATTACCGAGTAAGGGATGCAACTCTACTCCTAGTCCCTCCACCCGATTGATGGAACTCAGCTCACGCTCAATGGCGTACAGGGAAAATTCAGACTGCTCGAACAGTACCAACGCGCGCGGACGATGACGAATAATCTGGCGGCACAACTCTGAGCCAATCGAACCGCCCGCGCCAGTGACCATCACGGATTTTTGGTACAGACTCTTGGCTACAACGGCAGAGTCCGGCCGAACCGGGTCTCGCCCCAGCAGGTCTTCTATCTCCAGATCCCGGATGTCATTAATCCGCGCCTGGCCCGCCACCAGTTCCGACATGGACGGAACAGTCTGGACCGGGATCGACAAAGGCTCGAGCTGCTTCAGCAGTTTCTTGCGATCAATCTGTGTACCTTCGTCCAGCGCCAGCAATATCCGCTGCACATGGTGCTTCGGCATATGCTTGGCGATGTGGTTAATGCTGACGACGGGCAAGCCATTGATCATGGACTTGTGATTGGCGCGGTCAAATGACACAAAAACAACCGGTCGATACTCGGTGCCTTGCTCAAGAGCCGATGCCAGTTGCATGCCTGTTTCGCCAGCACCCACGATGGCAACCGCTTCTTTCGCCATCTGCTTGGGATGGTTCACGATCATCCGCACACCCAGACGGGTGCCGCTCACAAACAGGAATGCCAAAGCCCCATAGATGATGGGAACCGAACGGGGCACAAACACCTGCAATAGGTAGCCCAGAATGATCAGAGATACGCTGGAGGCAATGACCCCATAGATAATGGTGAGGAATGCTCTATCACCCAAATAACGAATGAC